>NZ_JBQEKA010000032.1:0-19879 GCF_052103615.1 Kerstersia sp.
GGCAATGCGCCGGCCAGCGCCGAAGCGCAGCCTGAGACCGCCTCCGGTTCTGCCGCCGGTCGCTGAGCCTCCGGCACGCGGCACTTTCCGGTCAGCGCCAGCTGTTCCAGGCCTCTTGCCAGGCCCGGCGGCTGGCATTGTTTTTCACACAGGCTTATACGCGCCAGATATCCTGCGACCCACTCATGATCCAGACGCCTTACTACCTGATAGACGAATCCCGCCTGCTGCGCAACATGGAGAAAATTGCCTATCTGCGGCAACGCTCCGGCGCCAAGGCGCTATTGGCCCTGAAATGCTTTGCCACCTGGTCGGTTTTTGGCCTGATGCGGGAATATATGGATGGCACCACGTCTTCGTCGCTGCTGGAAGTGCGGCTGGGCCGTGAAAAATTCGGCGGTGAAACACACGCCTATAGCGTGGCATACAGCGACGGCGAAATTGCCGAAGTCGTTTCCCATGCGGACAAAATCATTTTCAACACCATCGGCCAGCTGCAACGCTTCCGCCAGGCGGCCGACAGTATTCCGCGCGGCCTGCGGCTCAATCCGCAGATCAGCAACTCGCCCTACCTGCTGGCGGATCCTTCCCGGCCCCACAGCCGCCTGGGCGAGCATGATGCCGCGCGCATCGAAGCGGTGATGGGCGAGATCAGCGGGTTCATGATTCACAACAACTGCGAGAACCGCAGTTTCGACAGCTTTGACCAGATGCTGTCACGCATCGAATCCCGCTTCGGGCATTTGATCGGCCAGGTTGAATGGATCAGCCTGGGCGGCGGCGTGCACTTCACGGCCGATGACTATCCGCTGGACGCGCTGGCTGACAGACTCAAAGCCTTTGCCGACAAATATGGCGTGCAAATCTATCTGGAACCTGGCGAAGCGGCCATCAGCGGCAGCGCGACCCTGGAAGTGTCCGTCCTGGACACCTTGAACAATGGCAAAGACATTGCCATTGTGGATAGCTCCATTGAAGCCCACATGCTGGACCTGCTGGTCTATTCCCTGCCGGCCCGCATCGAGCCCGATACCGGCGAGCATCGCTACATGGTGTGCGGAAAATCCTGTCTGGCAGGCGATATTTTCGGTGAATTCAATTTTTCACGGCCACTGCAAGCCGGCGACCGTCTCTCCATTCAGGACGCCGCTGGCTACACCATGGTGAAAAAGAATTGGTTCAACGGACTGAACATGCCATCCATTGTGGTGCGGCGCCTGTCCGGTGAAACAGAGGTCGTCAAAACCTTCGGGTACGACGATTACGCAGCGAGCCTTTCCTGACAGCCGTCACTGGCAAGGCTCTCCCGATTGTTCCCCTTTTCTCAACGAGGGTTTGATCGAGAAATGAAAAAAAACGTCCTGATTATTGGCGCCGGTGGTGTCGGGCAAGTCGTGGCCCACAAATGCGCCCAAAACAACGATGTGCTGGGCGACATACACATCGCTTCGCGCTCCATTGAAAAATGCCGTGCCATTGCCGATGACGTGCAAGCACGCCGCAGCATGAAAACCGCCGGCAGGCTTGAAGTCCATGCCTTGGATGCCATGGACAGCGTCGCCACCCGTGACCTGATAAACAGGACCAACGCGCAGATCGTCATTAATGTTGGCTCGGCATTCGTCAATATGCCTGTGCTGGAAGCGTGCATCGAAACCGGCGCCGCTTACCTGGACACCGCCATCCACGAGGATCCCGCCCATGTCTGCGAACAACCCCCGTGGTACGCCAACCATGAATGGAAACGCCGCGAAGCCTGCGATGCCAAAGGCGTGACTGCCATCCTGGGCATCGGTTTCGACCCCGGTGTCGTGAATGCCTACGCGGCCCTGGCCGTCGAAGAGTACTTCGATAGCGTCGATTCCATCGACATCATCGACATCAATGCCGGCTCTCATGGCCGCTATTTCGCCACGAACTTCAATCCGGAAATCAATTTCCGCGAATTCACCGGCACCGTCTGGACCTGGCAGGACAGCGCCTGGAAAGCCAACCGCATGTTCGAGGTCAAGCGCGAAGATGACCTGCCTGTGGTCGGACGCCAGGCCAGCTATCTGACCGGCCACGACGAACTCCACTCGCTGTCCCAGCACCTGAATGTGCCCACCATCCGCTTCTGGATGGGGTTCAGCGAACACTACATCAACGTTTTCAACGTTCTGAACAATATCGGCCTGCTGTCCGAAAAACCGGTGATGACCGACAGCGGCCACGCCGTCGTGCCCCTGCAAGTCGTCAAGGCAGTCCTGCCTGACCCGGCTTCCCTGGCGCCTGATTACACCGGCAAGACCTGCATCGGCGACCTGGTCAAAGGCCGCTGGCAAGGCCAGGAACGCGAAGTTTTCATCTACAACATCTGCGACCATAAAGCGGCCTACGAAGAAGTCGGCAGCCAGGGCATTTCCTATACCGCAGGCGTACCGGCTGCTGCGGCAGCTGTGCTGATCGCCACCGGCCAATGGGATGTCCAGCGTATGGTCAATGTCGAGCAACTGCCGGCGCGGCCCTTGCTTGCCCTGCTGGAAAAAATGGGTCTGCCTACCCGTATCCGTGACGAGCAAGGCGAACGCTCCCTCTTCGACGAAGCGCCTGAGCTGGAAGACAGCGTGCGCGCCTAAGCGCCGCGCAGCAATCCGCCACGCCTGACTGCGCCGGCATGCCCGGCGCCGCTGCCATGCAAACGCCTCCCCCCGGGAGGCGTTGTCTTTTTCCTGATCCTGTCTTTTTCCTGATCCTATCTTGTACCTGCGGCTCACTGTGCCCTGGCCTGCACCACCCGGATCCCATGTGCCGCCAGCAACTGCTGCAAGGCCAGCAGACGCTGCTGCGCATCGCTCCCCACGACAATATAGCGATGGATTTTGCCAGCCGCCGACACCTTGAAACCGGCACGCTTGCCATGCGCGCCCCCCGTCTCCCCATGATGTATTTCCACCTGGCTGACATCGCGCAAGGCATAAAACACGCGCAAAATATTGCCGACGTACAGCCTGTCTCCCCTGACGGACATCAAGGCCCGCCCGCGCCAGCCTGCCCATTGCCACAGGGTGCGCATCAGCAGCAGGCCCAGCAGCAGCACCAGGCATACCAGCCCAGCCACGGCCAAACCGCCCCAACGCGAGAACACGGAACGCGCCGTCCCGATCTCCACCAAATGGGCCGGCGCCAGCTGCCCTGATTCCAGCAGCGGGACGAACGCCTTGTCCTGCAGCGGCGGCTGCTGAGTATCCAGCAACCAGCGCCGCGTCGCTGCATCCGCAATGCGGTACACCGGCGCATTCAGCCCCCCCGACCAGCGGCTGCCTACCAGAAAGTATTCCTGCTGCCCATGCCGCCAGACTTCCCCCCAGGCCTGGCGGACGGCGCCTACCGCCTGCCACGGCGCAGTTTCCCCGTCCTCCAGGCGCAACAGGCGCGTCCAGCGCGCCGTCAACACCCTGCCGCCCTGCCGGCCGCGCCTTGCCCAATCCGCCCCGGCCTGCTGCACCAGCGTTTGCTCGCCATCTGTCACCAATTGCGGGGCCAGGAGCTGCCAGCTGCCGCCTGCCGCCACAACAGGCGCCAGGAAAACCACCTCGGCGCGCTCCGGATCCGCATAATAAATACCAGCCTTGCCAGCCAGCAGCAGATGGTTCAAGGACGCCCCCGGCGCAGCCAGCGGCTGATACGGGCCCGAGGCCGGGTCGAACGCCAACAGCCCGGCATAGGCGCCCTGCCCGACAGGATCAATCAGCACTTCAAGCGCTCCGTTGCCGGTGACATGCGCCACATACAGCGCCGGATTGGCGGCCAGCGCCAGGCGCTCCCCCCGGTAATAAACATGCCTGGCATCAGCCAGATAATCGCTGGGCCGCAAATTCCGGCCGCGATCCTGCAAAAACAGCTCGTGGAGACTGCCGGGATCCGCGCCGTCCAGGCGCTGGCCAGCCAGATAGACATCCCGCCCATCAGTCGCCAGATGCAAGCCGTCCAGCGCCCGGTAAGGCGCAGCGCCAGCCGGCAGTTTCACCCAGGGGTAGCGGTGGGATTGGCGGCGTTCGCCCCAGCCCAAGGCATGCCGCTGCGCCTGCCAGAAACCGGCCAGCCCTTGCTGATCAGGATGCGCCACGCTGTTTGCGCCGCAAAAATAGCTCAGGCTGCCATCGCTGAGATAGCCCTGGCCCAGCACCGCCACACGCGCCGGATCCAGCCCCGGCAAACCTTGATCCCCGCAATAGACCTGCCGCTTATCCCGCCCGAGATGACGGGTCATGGGCCGGTCTGAGTCAAGCGGCGCGAAACTCTCAGGGTCGGCTTGCGGCAAGGCAACCAGCCCGGCCCCTGGCACCTGGGCATGCACCACGCCATCGACGCGATAGAACCCGCTATGGCCATAGCGCTGCCCGTCACGGGAAGACTGGCCAGCCGTATCGCGATACAGAATCAAGCCCATATCAGCCACGATCAGCGCAGTCAGCGCCAATACCGCCCATCCCCCGATACGCCGTTTAAGCGTCATGCCAGCCGCCCTCTTCCCCAATCAGCACGGGGCATATTGTCACAACGGCCGCCACGGCTCAAGCCGCGGCTAGCGCGGCGGCCTGAAGAAAGCAAAAAGCAGAAGACTGAGCCCGCCAATCAGGCCTGCTGCCGCCAGCAGCACCATGCTGTGCGAAGCGCTGAAGGCCAAACGTCCCGCCTCTGCGATGGCCTGGCCTGCCGCGCCCGCGGCATGCTGCGCGGCCAGCATGGTTTCGCCAATGGAACGGGCGGCCAGGCTGGCGACTTCCGGGGCCAAGCCTTCTGGCAGCTGAATGGCAGCCTGATAGCTGGAAGCCATCACCAGCCCGAAACCGGCAATCCCCAGCCCGGTGCCCAGGTCATAACTGGTCGCTTCCAGCGCCCCGGCAGACCCGGCCTTTTCTTCCGGGGTGCTGCTCATGATGGCCACCGACGCGGCAGTCAAACCTATCCCCAGGGCCAGCCCGAAGCCAACCATCAGGATCACCACGCCCGCGCTGGCATGATGGAAGTCACTATAGGCCAGCCCGGCAATGCTGACCGCCGCCAAGGCCAGCGACCCGGCCGCCGTCAGGCGCAAGCCGCACCGCTTCAGCACCCGTCCCGTCAAAGGCCCGCCAACCGCTGACGCCACCATCAGCGGCAACAGGAACAGGCCCGCCTGCAAAGGGCTGCGGCCGGTGACGAACTGCAGCTCCTGCGCCAGCAGCAACTCCACCCCCGCCAACGCCCCCATCACGACCAGCACCATCACCACCCCCATGCGAATGGCCGGTCTGGCAAACAGGCTGATATCCAGCATCGCATGCGCGGCACGCAACTGGATGCGGACAAACCAGGTGAGCATCCCGGCCCCCAGGCAGAACATGGCAAGACTGAGCCAGCCATTGCTGCCGGCTTTCAAGCCGGATTTGATGGCCGAAACCGTCGCCAGCAGGCCGATGATCAGCAGCAAGGCCTGCGCTGGCCGCCACGCGCCCTGGGCCCGCACCGGATAGCGCGGCGCCAGCAGCACAACCAGCGGCACAGCGGCCAGCAGAATCGGCACATTCACCAGAAACACGGAGCCCCACCAGAAATGCTCCAGCAAGGCGCCCCCGGCCAGCGGCCCCAAAGCCGCGCCAGCGGAAGCGACCGCGCCCCAGATTCCCAGGGCCGTGGCGCGCTCATTTTCGTCCTTGAAAGTCTGGCGGACAATTGCCAGCGTGCAGGGCATCGCCATGGCGGCGCCAACCGCCATCAAAGCGCGCGAGCCTATCAATGCCAATGCGGTGGGAGACACCGCCGCCAGCGCCGAACCCACGCCAAACACAGACATGCCCAGGGCCAGCAGGCGGCGGTGCCCCAGGCGATCCGCCAGTGTCCCCATGGGGATCAGCAGGCTGGCCATCAGCAAGGGGTAAACGTCGATAATCCACAGAACTTCGGTACCTGTGGCCTGCAAGGCCAGGGTCAGCGACGGAATGGCGACGTGCAGAATCGTCAGATCCACCACAATGGGCAAAAACGCCAGCATGACAACCAGCAATACGATCCATCTGTTTTGCTGCCGGGAAGGCATGAACAACCTCATAGATTCAAAGAAAGACGGCCTGCTATCCGGCTTGCGCCATACGCCGTCCGTGGCGGCAAGCCGCTAAGCGGCTGCCTGGGTGAAGCAAAGGTCAGCAGGCCCCGCCACCGCGCTTTTTGACTTGAACCAGCGCGATAAGTTCCATCCGGCTCCGTGTCTCAGGCGCACCCTGGATAGGCTCCGGCCTGCGCCTGCCATGCTTCGTCAAACCGCCGGCTGGCGCCTATAAAAAAAGACCTCCCTGCATGTCCGGCATGCGGACACCCTGGGAGGTCTTGGCGCGGCGCGCGGCGCCGGCGCACAGACTCACTTAGCCGAAACGGCCCGTGATGTAGTCTTCCGTTTCCTTGCGCGAAGGCTTCACGAACATCTGCCCGGTTTCGCCGAACTCCATCAGCTCGCCCAGATACATATAGGCGGTGTAGTCCGAGCAGCGCGCGGCCTGCTGCATGTTGTGGGTCACGATGACCACGGTGTATTCATTCTTGAGCTCGGCGATCAGCTCTTCGATCTTGGCCGTGGAAATCGGGTCCAGGGCCGAGCACGGCTCGTCGAGCAGCAACACTTCCGGCTTGATTGCCACGCCTCGGGCAATGCACAGACGCTGTTGCTGGCCGCCCGACAGGCTATGGCCGCTCTGGTTCAGCTTGTCCTTCACTTCATTCCAGAGCGCTGCCTTGCTCAGCGCCCACTCCACACGCTCATCCATTTCACCGCGGCTGAGCTTTTCGAACAGACGCACGCCAAAGGCGATATTGTCGTAAATGCTCATGGGGAACGGCGTGGGCTTCTGAAACACCATGCCGACCTTGGCGCGCAGCAGCGAGATGTCCATCTTGGTGGTCAGCAGATTCTCGCCATCCATCATGATTTCGCCTTCGGCACGCTGGCCGGGGTACAGCTCATACATGCGGTTGAAGGTGCGCAGCAAGGTGGACTTGCCGCAGCCCGACGGCCCGATGAAGGCCGTCACGCGGTTCTCCGGAATCGTCATATTGACATTGCGGATGGCGTGAAACTTGCCGTAATAAAAGTTCAGATCATTGACCTGCAGCTTGGCAGGCTCACTCGGGGTCTGGATGTGCGGTGCACTCGTCTTGGCAGCGGTAGCGGTATTTTCCATGATGAATCCTGGACAGCAGAGTATTCGGGTCGTTGGCGCGGGTGGCTTGCGTTTATTGCTTGCGGAACAGACTGCGCGCAAGGATATTGATGGCCAATACGAAGAGCGTAATCAGCGCGGCGCCAGCCCAGGCCAGCGTGTTCCAGTCCTTGAACGGGCTGGCGGCGTATTGGAAGATCACCACGGGCAGGTTGGCCATGGGCCCGTTCATATTGAAGGACATGAACTGGTTAGACAGCGCGGTAAACAGCAGCGGTGCGGTTTCACCGGCAATGCGCGCGACAGCGAGCAAGACACCGGTAATCATGCCGGAGCGGGCAGCGCGGTAGCAAACCATCAGAATCATGCGCCACTTGGGACAGCCCAGCGCAAAGCAGGCCTCGCGCAAACTGTTGGGCACCAGCAGCAGCATGTTATCGGTCGTGCGCACTACCACTGGAATGACCAGGATGGACAGCGCCACGGCACCGGCCCAACCGGAATAATGCCCCACCTGATAGACATACACCGAGTAGATGAACAGACCGATGACGATGGAGGGAGCCGACAACAGCACATCGTTCAAAAAGCGTGTCGCGGGCGCCAGCCAGCCGCGCTGGCCGTACTCCGCCAGATAGGTGCCGGCCAGGATGCCGACCGGCGTGCCGATCAGCGTCCCGACGCCTGCCATGGCAAAGCTGCCCAGAATCGCATTGGCCAGGCCGCCAGTCTGTCCCGGCGGCGGGGTGATTTCAGTGAACAGCGACAGCGAAATGGCGCCGCCGCCTTTGACCAGCAGCGTCAGGATAATCCAGAACAGCCAGAACAGCCCGAACAGCAAGGTCGTCATCGACAGCCCGAGCATGACCTTGTTGACCATGCGGCGGCGCTGATAGATGCCGTTCTGCATATTGATGACCGACTTATTGCCGGAGGAAACGGAATTCGTGGACATGATGAGTCTCTCTTGCCTAATGGTTCCGGTAGCGCTCAGCTCTTCGTGCCTTCGGAGCGCGACAGGCGCAGCAGCAGCACCTTGGAGCAGGCCAGCACGACCGTCGTAATCAGGAACAGGATCAGGCCCAGTTCAATCAGGGCGGATTTCTGCATGCCGCCTGCTTCATTGAACTCATTGGCCAGCGCGGAGGCAATCGAGTTGCCCGGCGCGAAGATGGAGTCCGGGATGCGGAAGGCATTGCCGATGACAAACGTCACCGCCATGGTTTCCCCCAGCGCCCGCCCCAGACCCAGCATGACGCCGCCGATCACGCCGGAACGCGTGAACGGCAGCACCACCTTCCACATCACTTCCCAAGTGCTGCTGCCCAGGCCGTAGGCCGATTCTTTCAGCATGGGCGGCACCAGTTCGAACACGTCACGCATCACCGAGGCGATGAAGGGAATGATCATGATGGACAGGATCAGGCCGGCGGTGAAGATACCGATACCGAAAGGAGGGCCGGAGAAAAAGCCGCCGATGACGGGAATGCTGCCCAGCACGGAAATCAGCGCCGGCTGCACGTATTGCTGGAACACCGGCACGAAAACGAACAGGCCCCACATGCCATAGATGATGGACGGAATGGCCGCCAGCATTTCAATGGCAGTACCCAACGGACGGCGCAGCCAGGCCGGCGACAGTTCGGTCAGGAACATGGCGATGCCGAAAGACACCGGCACGGCAATAATGAGGGCAATGAAAGACGTCAGCAGCGTGCCGACGATAGGCACCAGCGCGCCATAGGATTCCTGCACCGGATCCCATTCATTGGTCCAGAGGAAGGCCAGGCCGTATTCGGAAAGCGTTTCATGGCTGCCGTAGATCAGCGACACCATGATCGCTGCCAGCAGGATGAACACCAGAAAAGCGAATATTCGGGTCAGATTCCTGAACAACGCATCCATCAGTGCGTTGCGGTTGGGGGTTTCGGGGACCGGGACACCTGTCGCAGCCTCTGGCTGACGCACAGCCTGTTCGCTGTTATCCATTACCGCACTCATGGGTGCATCTTCCTAATCATCAACGGAATCATTGCAAAAAAATGCCGGGGGTATGTGTTCACGCCGCCCCGGCTCAGGTACTGCGGAAGCAGCACGCTGCTTCCGCATGGCCCTGCAGATTACTTCCAGATCGCGGCGCCGTCGGCAGCCTTGATTTCCTGCGTCCAGGTGCTGCGGATCTTGCCGGTCACAGCCTCAGGCAGCGGCACGTAGTCCAGCGCGGCAGCCGAGCTCTGGCCGTTCTTGAAGGCCCAGTCGAAGAATTCCAGCACGGCCTTGCCTTGCTCCGGTTTGTCCTGGGTCTTCTGAACCAGAATGAAGGTCGCGGCAGTCACGGGCCAGGAATCGTCGCCCGGCTGGTTCGTCAGCACCACGCCCATGCCCGGCGCGGCATCCCAATCGGCGTAGGCGGCAGCGGCAGCAAAGGCCTTTTGCTCAGGCTGCACGAACTTGCCAGCCGCGTTCTGCAGCTGCGTCCAGGCCAGGTTGTTCTGCTTGGCGTAGGCGTATTCGACGTAACCGATGGAGTTCTTCAGCTGGCCGACGTAGTTGGCAACGCCTTCGTTGCCCTTGCCGCCCTGGCCCACCGGCCATTTCACGGCCTTGCCTTCGCCAACCTGTTCCTTCCAGTCAGCGTTGACCTTGGACAGATAGTTGGTCCAGCCGAAGGTCGTGCCCGAACCGTCCGAACGGTGCACCACGACGATGTCGGCGTTGGGCAGGTTCACATCGGCATTCAGCGCGGCGATGGCGGGGTCGTTCCACTTGGTGATCTTGCCCAGGAAGATATCGCCCAGCACCTGGCCCGACAGCTTCAGCTGGCCGGGCTGCACGCCGTCAACGTTGACGACGGCTACCGTGCCGCCGATCACGGCGGGGAACTGCAGCAGATTGTTTTCCTGCAGCTTGTCGGCCTTCAGGGGGTCATCGGAAGCACCGAAATCCACCGTCTTGGCAATGATCTGCTGCTGACCGCCACCCGAACCGATGGACTGGTAATTCACCTGGTTGCCCGTCTGGGCCTTGTAGTCAGATGCCCACTTGGCATAGATCGGATAGGGGAAGGACGCGCCAGCACCGGTGATGTCGGCGGCATGTGCGGACAGGGTGAACGCACCAAAGGCGACACCGACGGCCAGCTGCTTGAAAACACGTTTGAACATTGCAATCCCTCAGGTCTTGTTAGGAAGTCGCGGACAGGTATCACACCTGCACGACCGCTATCGTAGAGTCTGCCGATGACAGAAACATGACAGTCATGACTTTCCGAGCAAGGCCATCAGTTTGTCGTGCAGGTTATACGGTTCGCCGCGCCCGCGCACCCGCACATAGTCGCCATCCGGGCGCTGTTGCCAGGCCAGCTGGTTATCCCGCAAAGCCATCAGGAAAGCCTCGCTGATGACACGGCGCTTGAGCTTGCGCTCCAGCACAGGGAAGCCCAATTCCACGCGGCGGAAAAAGTTGCGTTCCATCCAGTCAGCGGAGGACAAATACACGGTTTCCTTGCCGCCGTCGTAAAAATAAAAGACCCGCGAGTGCTCCAGGAAACGCCCCACGAGGGAACGCACCCGGATATTCTCCGACAAGCCCGGCACACCCGAACGCAATGCGCAGGCGCCGCGCACGATGAGATCTATCTTCACGCCCGCCTGGCTTGCGGCATACAGCTCCTGGATGATATCCGGCTCCAGCAAGGCATTCATCTTGGCCATGATGCGGGCCTTCTGCCCTTCGGCGGCCGCCCTGGCCTCCGCGCGGATCAGCGATACCATGCGCTCGTGCAGGTTGAACGGCGATTGCAGCAACAGTTGCAGATTGCGGCGCGCGCCCAGCCCGGTCAGCTGGGCAAAGACCTTGTCCATATCGTCGCACAATGCCGGATTGGCCGTCAGCAGGCCGAAATCGGTATAGAGACGGGCCGTGCGCGGGTGATAGTTCCCCGTCCCCAGGTGGCCGTAACGGCGGATCTGGCCATTTTCACGGCGCAGCACCAGCGCCATCTTGGCGTGGGTTTTATGGCCCACGACGCCATACACCACATGGGCGCCCACCTCTTCCAGCTTGGCCGCCCAGTTGATATTGGTCTGCTCGTCAAAGCGCGCCATCAACTCAACCACCACCGTCACTTCCTTCCCGGCCTTGGCCGCCGCCATCAGCAGGCGCATCAGCTCGGAATCTTCGCCAGTCCGGTAAATGGTCTGCTTGACGGCTACCACATCCGGGTCCAGCGCGGCGGCTGTCAGGAAATCTATCACCGGCTGGAACGATTGGTAGGGGTGGTGCAGCAAGCGGTCGCCTGCCGCGATGGCGGCAAACAGTTCGGCGGGCTTGGCGCTGCGCTGTGAAAATGGTTCCGGCACAGGGGCGCGGTAGGCCGGAAACAGCAAACCTGGCCGGTCCGCGACATCACACAGGCGCATCAGGCGCGACAGGTTCACCGGGCCGCTGACCCGATAGGTATCGGCCGCCGTCAGGGCGAATTCCTTTTGCAGATAGATTTCCAGGTCTTTGGGCGCGCGCGTATCCAGCTCCAGCCGCACCGCCGCGCCGAAATTGCGCTGCGACAGCTCGCCTTGCAAAGCCTGGCGCAGATTGGTCACTTCCTCTTCGTCCACGAACAGATCACTGTTGCGGGTCACGCGCCACTGATAGCAGCCCTTGACCTCCAGGCCGGGAAAAAGCTCGCCGACAAATGCCCGCATCAGGGCGGTCAGCAGAACATACCCGTGCTGCATGCCGGAAATGCCCGCAGGCATGTGGATCAAACGCGGCAAGGCGCGCGGCGCCTGCACGATAGCGATGGACGCATTGCGCCCAAAGGCATCCGTCCCGGACAGCGAGACGATGAAATTGAGGCTCTTGTTATAGACGCGGGGAAACGGGTGGGCCGGATCCAGGCCGATAGGCGTCAGCAGCGGCATGACTTCGCGCAGGAAGACATCAAAAGCCCAGGCGCGCTGCTCTTCCGTCCAGCGGTCAACATGCAGCAGGGCAATGCCCTCTTGCTCCAGACGCGGCAGCAGTTCTTCGCTCAAGAGCTGATACTGGCGCTCAACCAGTTCATGCACCCGGCTCTGCACCAGGCGGAATGCCTCATCCGGCGTCAGGCCGTCATCCCCCCGCAAATGCGGGGTCAGGCGCTGCTGTTCCTTGAGGCTGGACACGCGGATCTCGAAAAACTCATCCAGATTCGAGTTCACGATGCAAACATAACGCAGGCGTTCCAGCAGCGGCGTCGTTTCTCTGTCCGCCATGCTGAGCACCCTTTCATTGAACTTGAGCAGGGACAACTCACGGTTCATAAGCAAGGCATCCGAATGGATGGAAACAATGTCAGGCATGGTGTCCCTTGAGAAAAGTCAGCAGAGAAAGAAAAACCCTGAGTTTTACTTCAATAGCATGACATAAATATGACTGCCAGCCAAAGCTGGCCTGGCGCGGCAGCCAGGAGACAAAGGCGTCTTCCCCCGGCGCCTGGCGCCGCGCCCGCGGCCCCCTGCCCGGTGTTAATTTGTGGACAATAGAAAAATTCCGCTGCTATGCAGCATTTGGGTGCCTTCATAAATCTATAATCCGGCAACTGCATATAACTGATAACAAGGGGAACCATGGATAACCTCCTGGCCGCCGTTGACCTCGGCTCCAACAGTTTCCGACTGTCCATAGGACGCGTCGCGCAGGAAGCCGGGGCCCGTCAGATCTATCAGGTGGACAGGCTCAAAGAGACCGTCCGCCTGGCTGCCGGCCTGGACACCTCGCTGGTCCTGTCAGATGAAGCCATCACGCGCGCCACAGAAGTGCTGCGTCTGTTCGGAGACCGCCTGCGCGATTTCCGCCCGGAGCGCGTCCGCGTCGTCGCCACCAACACCTTTCGCGTTGCCCGCAATGCCGACCAGCTGCTGAGCCGCTGCGAAGCCGCCCTGGGCTTCCCCATCGAAGTCGTGGCCGGTCACGAAGAAGCCCGCCTGATTTACTCCGGCGTGGCCCACTGCCTGCCCTCTTCCCAGGCCCAGCGCCTGATCGTCGATATCGGCGGCGGTTCGACCGAACTCATCATCGGCAAAGGCTACCGGCCGCTGCAAGTCGCCTCGCTGCATATGGGCTGTGTCAGCTTCAGCCAGCGCTTTTTCCCCAATGGGCAGATTACCCAGGAAGGCATGCAACAGGCCGATATCGCGGCGCGCCGTGAGATCGAAACCATCACCCGCCGCTACAAAAAGACGGGCTGGGCTGAAGCCTTCGGTTCGTCGGGCACCGCCAAAGCGCTCTATGCCATCCTGACGGAATCCGGTCTTTCAACCCAGGGCATCACGCTGGCCGGCATGGAAGCCCTCAAGGCCAAGCTGATCCGCGCCGGGCAGGTCATCCCCTCGGACCACCCCGGCATCAAGCTGGAACGCGCCGATGTGCTGCCTGGCGGACTGGTCATCATGGCTGCGATTTTCCGCGAACTGAAAATCGAAGCCATGCGTACCGGCGACGGCGCCTTGCGTGTCGGCGTGCTGTACGACCTGTTGGGCCGCGAAGACGAACATGACACGCGCCAGGAAACCGTCGATCAGTTCATGCGCCGCTACCATGTGGATCAAAGCCAGGCCGAACGCGTGCGCGAAGCCACGCTGGCGCTGTTTGACCAGTGCCGCCCTGCCGATGTGGATCATGAACTCGTGCTGGCGCTCAAATGGGCGGCCAGCCTGCATGAAATCGGACTGTCCATCGCCCACAACGGCTATGCCCGGCATACGGCCTACGTCCTGGAAAATGCCGAAATGCCCGGTTTTTCCAATGACGACCAGGAATTGCTGGCGCAATTGGCCCTGGCTCACCATGGCAAGCTCTCGCGCCTGCCTGGCAAACCCAGAAACGATGTGAAATGGCGTGCGATTCTTTGCCTGCGCCTGGCGGCTCTGCTGTTCCGCCGCCGTCAGCCCATGACACGGCTGCCGCTCAGTCTGGCAGTCAAAAACAGCAGCATCAGCGTCAGCATGCCCAACGGCTGGCGCCGCGCCAATCCCTTGCTGGAATATGCGCTGGAGGCAGAAGCCTCAGAATGGCGCAAAGCGGGTTTTTCTTTCGAAATCCTTGAGCGTCAGGCGTAAGCCGCGCGTCGCGCGCAGCCAGCGGCGCAACACTGAACGGCGCAGCCGCCGATGAGAGCGCTGCGCCGTTTTCATATCAGGCCTGCCCGCCTGATTGCTTGCCCAGGGCGGGCAGCCCTTCAGCCAGCAAGGCATCCAGGCCAAAGTGCTTGCGGTAGCGCTCATCCATCTCATCGACGGTCAGCAGCATCGGGAAATCCGCCGTATTGAAATCCGGATCCCATGCCGGTTCGCCGCACACCCGCGCCCCGATCTTGAGATAGCCCTTGATCAGCGGCGGCAGCTTGGCCGGCAGGCTGTGATTCAAGCGCTCGACCGGATAACGGTGCCAGGGCGCGACCTTGGGCCCCGGCCCGCGGATCTGCGCCTCGGCCTGGCGATAGACTTCCGCTGCCGTCACGCCGTCATCCCGCAGGGGCACGCTAGCGCACCCCAGCACATAACGGAAACCGCCACGCACCAGAAACTCCGACAAACCGGCCCACAGCAGCATGATGACGGAGCCGCTGCGGAAATCCGCGTGCGTGCAGGAACGGCCGAATTCCACCAGCTCCTGGCGGATTTCCCCCAGGCCGCTGAGATCGAATTCGGATTCAGAATAGTATCCCCCCGCGCCCCGAGCGCCCTGGGGCGTCAGGATGCGGTAGGTGCCGACCACGCGCCCGCTCCCCAGTTCGCGCACCATCAGGTGTTCGCACCAGGGATCAAAGCGGTCGCGATCCAGGCCATCCTCACAGCCGTGCAAGACCGCGCCCATTTCTTCGGAAAAGACTTGGTAGCGCAGTCTTTGCACCTGCTCGATTTCCTCGGCCGTGCTGGCCAGGCCCGCAACCAATCCGGCCTCTCCATCGTGAGACCAGGACTCCCCCGCCTCCTGTGGCGTAGAACTTCGGGCTAATTCGAGCATGCATAGACTCCTTTGCAAGGCATCACAGTGTCGCGCAGTGACATTTCAGGTCATTGACACTTTCATGACGCCTGGGTGAAGTTTACGCTGGCCAACTGCTGCGCGCACGAACGAGCCAGCTCCGCTTCTTCAGCTTCGACCATCAGACGCAGCTTGGGTTCTGTCCCCGAAGCGCGGATCAGAATCCGCCCGCGGCCGGCCAGACGCGCCTCGACCTCGGCTTGCGCCGCTTGCAGGCCGGCATGAGTCTGCCAGTTCGTGCCCGGGGTCAGCGGCACATTAATCATGACTTGCGGATACATTTTCAGCTCCGACACCCAGTCGGCCAGCGTCGAATGATGCCGCGCCAGCGCCGCCATCACCTGCAAGGCAGCGATGATGCCGTCTCCCGTGCGGTGGCAATCCAGGCACAGCAAGTGCCCGGAGCTCTCGCCACCATAGAGCCAGCCGCGCTGCAGTAATTGCTCCAGCACATAGCGGTCCCCGACCTTGGCGCGCACGAAAGGAATACCCAGCTTCTGCATTTGCAGCTCGAAGCCGTAATTGGTCATCAGCGTGCCGACCACGCCTTCCACCGGGCCGCGCTTGAGGCGATCCAGCACAATGGCGTACAGCAATTCGTCGCCATCATAGATGCGGCCATTGCCATCCACCATCTGAATACGGTCGGCGTCGCCATCCAGGGCTATCCCCATATCGGCGCCACGCACCAGCACTTCCGTGGCCAGCGCTTCGGTATGCAGCGCGCCCACGCCCTCGTTGATATTCAAACCGTCAGGCGTGCAGCCGATGGCATGCACGGTGGCGCCCAGCTCGCGGAACACATAGGGCGCAATGTGGTAGGCCGCGCCATGCGCGGCATCGACCACCACTTTCTTGCCCGCCAGGTCCAGATCATTGGGGAACGTGCTTTTGCAGAATTCGATATAACGGCCGGCCGCATCGTCCAGACGCTGGGCGCGGCCCATTTTCTCGGACTCGACACAGCCCAGCGGCAGTTCCAGCGCTGCCTCAATGGCGATTTCCGTTTCATCGGCCAGCTTCATGCCCTGGTCGGAGAAAAACTTGATGCCGTTGTCGTAGTACGGATTATGCGATGCGCTGATGACCACACCGGCAGTCAGGCGGAAAGCCCGCGTCAGGTAGGCAATCGCCGGCGTGGGCAGCGGCCCGGCCAGCAGGACATCAATACCGGCGGCGGACAGCCCGGCTTCCAGCGCGGATTCCAGCATATAGCCGGACACCCGCGTATCCTTGCCAATCAAAACCCGCGGGCGGCCGGAACCGGCATACTTTTGCGCCAGCACTTTGCCTGCCGCATAGCCTAGCTTGAGCGCGAATTCGGCATTGATGACTGGACCGCCAACTTTGCCGCGCACACCATCCGTACCGAAATACTTGCGTTTCGTCATTTTGAGATAGATCCCTGTTCCGCGGCCAACCATACTTTCAGCGCGTCGCGCGTGGCCGCCACGTCATGCACTCTGATAATTTTTGCTCCGCGGGCCACGCAAGCCAGCGCGCCGGCAAGACTGCCCGCCACGCGCTCGGCCACAGGCCGGCCCGTTGCCGCGCCTATCATCGTTTTGCGCGACAAGCCGATCAGCAAGGGCATGCCTGCCTCCCGCAGTTCGGACAAGCGATTGAGCAATTCATAATTCTGATCTGCTGTCTTGCCAAAGCCAAAGCCCGGATCCAGACAGATACGTTCGCGCACGACACCGGCAGCCTCAAGCGCAGCGACCCGCTGCGCCAGCATGGCGGCAATGTCGTGCACCACATCGTGATAAACCGGCGCCTGCTGCATCGTGCGGGGTTCCCCCTGCATATGCATGACACATAGCCCGCATTGGCTGCCGGCGACAGCCGCCACCGCATCCTGCGTCGCGAACCCGGCAATATCGTTGATCATGTCGGCGCCGGCATCCAGCACCCGGCGCATGACCTCCGGCTTGCAGGTATCCACCGACAGCGGCACACCTGCTCCCTGCAAAGCGCGCACTACCGGCAACACCCGTTCGATTTCATCGGCGGCGGAAACCGGTTGCGCCCCAGGCCGGGTCGATTCCCCGCCGATATCGAGAATATCGGCGCCGTCTTCCAGCAATTGCCAGGCATGGGCAATGGCCTGCTCAGGCGCATCATGCAATCCACCGTCCGAAAAGGAATCGGGCGTGGTATTGACAATACCCATGACAAGCGGACGCTTGAGCACTAGCTCGAAGCGTCCGCAAAGCAGCTTATCTACCATGTGTTGTAGAGCAAGACCGCAATAATCAGACCGTCGGCGACGAGGGCGCGCTATTGGCAGCGGCATCGTCTTCTTCGGGTTTGGCGCCGCCAGCCGACGGCGCGCCAGGCGCGGCATCATTGCCATTGCTGTCGTTAGGCGCATCCGGCACATGGGGCGGACGCGGCTGACGGCCGGCCATGATGTCCTCGATCTGATCGAAGTCGATGGTTTCCCATTCGAGCAGCGCCTTGGTCATGACTTCAACCTTCGCGCGATTGTCTTCGAGGATCTTGCGGGCCACGGCATATTGCTCGTCGATGATCTTGCGGATTTCCGCATCGACCTTCTGCATCGTGGCTTCGGACATATTGGTCGTCTTGGTCACACTGCGGCCCAGGAAGACCTCGCCTTCGTTATCCGCATAGACCATCGGGCCCAGGGATTCCGTCATGCCATAACGCGTCACGATATCGCGGGCGATGGCCGTGGCGCGCTCGAAGTCGTTCGATGCGCCGGTGGTCATCTGATGCATGAAGATTTCTTCAGCAATACGCCCGCCGAACAGCACGGCAATCGTATTGAGCAGACGATCCTTGTCCATGCTGTAGCGGTCGCCTTCCGGCAGCTGCATGGTCACGCCCAGGGCGCGGCCACGCGGAATGATAGTGACCTTGTGCACCGGATCCGTTTTGGGCAAGCAACGCGCCACGACGGCGTGGCCGGATTCGTGGTAAGCAGTATTGCGGCGTTCTTCTTCCGGCATCACGATGGAGCGGCGTTCCGCGCCCATGATGATTTTGTCCTTGGCCTTTTCAAAATCGACCATGTCCACGGTGCGGCCGTTGCGGCGTGCTGCGAACAAGGCGGCTTCGTTGACCAGGTTAGCCAAATCCGCGCCGGAGAAACCGGGCGTGCCGCGCGCCAGCACATGGGCATCCACGTTGGCAGCCACAGGCACCTTGCGCATATGAACCTTGAGGATCTGATCGCGGCCGCGCACATCAGGCAGCGGCACCACGACCTGGCGGTCAAAGCGCCCCGGACGCGTCAGCGCCGGATCCAGCACATCGGGACGGTTGGTCGCGGCAATCACGATCACGCTCTGGCCGGATTCGAAGCCGTCCATTTCCACCAGCATCTGGTTCAGCGTCTGCTCGCGCTCATCGTTGCCGCCGCCCAGACCGGCGCCGCGCTGGCGGCCGACTGCGTCGATTTCGTCGATGAAAATAATGCAAGGCGCATGCTTCTTGGCATTTTCGAACATGTCGCGCACGCGGGCCGCGCCCACGCCGACGAACATTTCCACGAAATCAGAACCGGAAATGCTGAAAAACGGCACTTTGGCTTCGCCCGCAATGGCCTTGGCCAGCAGCGTCTTGCCGGTACCCGGCGAACCCACCATCAGCACACCGCGCGGAATACGGCCGCCCAGTTTCTGGAACTTGGTCGGATCACGCAGGAAATCGACGATTTCCTGCACATCTTCCTTGGCCTCGTCGCAACCGGCGACGTCAGAAAAAGTGACCGTGTTGTTGCTTTCATCCAGCATGCGGGCGCGCGACTTGCCGAAGCTGAAGGCGCCCCCGCGCCCGCCGCCTTGCATCTGGCGCATGAAAAACACCCAGACCCCGATCAACAGCAGCATCGGGAACCAGGAAATGAAGATGCTCATCAGCATGGACGGCTCTTCACGCGGTTTGCCCGACACCTGGACTCCGTACTTCATCAGGTCCGGCACCATCCACAAATCACCCGGCGCCGTCAGCGAGTACGGGCGGCCAGCGTCCGGCGTCACGATTAACGTGTCGCCCTGCACATCGACCGTGCGGATGCGGCCCCCGCGCGCATCCTCCATGAATTGCGTATAGCTTACGCGGTCCTGACTAGGCGCGCGGCTATCGAATTGTTTGAAGACCGTGAAGAGGACGAGTGCAATCACCATCCACACGGCCACTTTCGAAAACGAATTGTTCAAGGTCGATCTCCTGCTCTGATTCCGACCAGATGACGCGGCAAGCCCCCTCGCTGCGCCGTCATGAGTTTGTCAATATGTCCATTCTACCCTGCCTGCGAAAGATCGTCTGGAATCGGCCATTTCAGATCCCTTCAGACTTCTTTCCCCATGCTGGCACTTCATTCCCGCCTGAAAGCAGCAGAAACCCGCGCATTTCAGGGGCAACACACGGTACAACATATGGCAGAACGCCGTTTCACGCCTTCAAGCCGATACCGACGATAAAGGTTTCCGAGGACTTGTCGCGCGATGCTTTTGGCTTGCGCTCGACCACCCGCCGAAACACCCGCTTGAAATCGGCAACAATTTGTGAAAACCCGCTGCCGTGAAATGCTTTCACGATCAACGCGCCTTCCGGCTTGAGATGCGCCTGGGAAAATTCAAGCGCCAGTTCGCATACATGCTGAATACGCGCGGAATCCGCGGCACCCACTCCAGATAGATTGGGGG
>NZ_JBQEKA010000032.1:19889-33781 GCF_052103615.1 Kerstersia sp.
CGCTTCCAATTGGTGCAATACCGAATCTTCGCGGAAATCGCCCTGAATGAATGTCACCCCGGCAATCGGCTCCATGGGCAGCAGATCCAGCGCCACAATGCGGCCGTCCACAACGCCGCCCGCCCCGACCAGCCGTTCGCGCGCGACTTGCGACCAGCTCCCCGGCGCCGCGCCCAGATCCACCACCACATCGCCCCGCCGCATCAACTTTTCGGTCTCAAGAATCTCGATAAGTTTGAACGCGGCGCGCGCGCGATAGCCCTTCTGTTGCGCCATTTTCACATAAGGGTCATTAATATGCTGCTGTAACCAGCTTTTCGAAAATTTATTCTTAGCCATTCTCGTACAATCCGGTACATGCCGAATCTAGAAATCACACCACGCGAGCGCAGCACTCTACGCGCCGCCGCCCACTCCCTGCACCCGGTCGTCCTGATTGGCGACCGCGGGCTGACTGACGCCGTTATTCAGGAAATTGACCGCAATCTTAACGCCCATGGGCTGATCAAAGTGCGCGCAGGCGGAGAAGATCGCGAAAGCCGCGAAGAAATCATCGCCAGCATTTGCGATCAGCTCTCCTGCGCCCTGGTTCACCACCTGGGCAAAATGCTGATCCTGTACCGGCCTACCGCCGAAAAAGCGGAAGAAGCCCGCGGCCGCCGCCGTGACGCCGATGTTTACATCCCGAAAAAGCAGGCTGCCGCCGGCCGCACCGCGTCCAAAGCCGCGCCGCGCCGCACGACGGACGCCGCGCCGGCAAAACCTGCGCGCCGGGATCCCTATGACAATGAACGCCCCGCGCGCCCCAGTTTGCACAAGGGCAAGACCGCAGGCCGCGGCAAGCCGGGCGCCAGCCTGGGCGGCAGCGTCCGGCGCGGCAGCTCCATGACCCTGCGCGCCGGCGCCCGCCGCGGACGCTGACGCCAGACTGCTGCACCAATGAAAACGGGCCTTGCGGCCCGTCATGCTTGTACTGGCGGCGAGCAATTATGCCGCCAGGTCACGCTGTTTCATCAGACGCTCCATCCTCAGGCGTAGCGCACGCTGATGATTTCGTACTCTTTCAGGCCGGACGGCGCATTGACTTCCACCACATCGCCCGCGCTCTTGCCAATCAAGGCTCGCGCCACCGGGCTGGAAACGGAAATGCGGTTGGCGCGGATGTCAGCTTCCACATCGCCCACGATCTGATACACCACGCGGACTTCACTTGCCAGGTCCTCGATTTCAACGGTCGCGCCAAACACCACCCGCCCCTCGCCATCCAGCTCGGAAGGATTGATGACTTGGGCGTTTGACAAGGTCCCTTCCAGCTCGGCAATGCGGCCTTCAATGAATCCTTGGCGTTCGCGTGCCGCGTCGTATTCGGCATTTTCCGACAGATCGCCCTGGGCCCGCGCATCGGCAATGGCGGAGATCACGGTGGGACGTTCAACGGTTTTCAACTGATGCAATTCGGCTTGCAGACGTTCTACGCCACTCGCAGTCAACGGAATAGCAGGCATGTCTCTTCCTACACAACAAACAGCGCCTTGCCCTTGAGGTAAGGCGCCTAGACTAGAACCGTACCGGTCTAAGCCTGTACGGGCGTTCATCACCAGGCAGCGAAACCCCTCGCCACCTGGAAAAAACCCGATCTACTAAGCAGATCGGGCCAGCAAAATCGCGGGTCGGCGTGACCGCCAGCCGCGAAAAAAATCGGAGAAAGTCGCGTTCCACCTGACGGGTGGAAGCCGGGGCATTCTCTGCGCAACCTTCATGGCGCGCCTATGCGCTGGCCACAGGCCAGCAGCAGGCCCCAGGCATTCAGGAGAACCCTGAACGCCGCAAAACAAAACCCCGGAACGTACTGAACCGGGGTGTGCGTTAGTGACATTGTCGGCAAACTTGCAGGGAAAAGCAAGTACCGCCCATCGTTTTGGCGCCTTTCGCCGCCCGGCCAGCACTAGCCGCCGGGCAGCATGGCGGGCGCAGGCATCAAGCGGCGGCAGCCCCCTGGCGGCGGCGCAACAGCGCATAAAGAATGATGGCGCCGAAGGTCGCGGTACCGATACCATTGAGCGTGAAGTTGCCGATGGACAAAGAAAAATCCCCAGCGCCCATGACCAGCGTCACCGCCGCCACGATCAGGTTGCGGTTTTCGCTGAAATCCACTTTGTTGACCACCCAGATCCGGGCGCCCGCCACCGCGATCAGCCCGAACACAACGACTGACACACCCCCCAGCACCGGCCCGGGAATGGTCTGGATCAAGGCGCCGAATTTGGGAGAAAAACCCAGCACGCAGGCAAACAACGCCGCCACGACAAAGACCAGCGTGGAATAAATCCGCGTGACCGCCATGACGCCGATGTTTTCCGCATAAGTGGTAACGCCAGTGCCGCCCACGCTGCCTGACAGCATGGTCGCAACGCCGTCGCCCACAAAGGCGCGGCCCATGTAGCTATCCAGGTCCTTGCCGGTCATGGCGCTGACAGCCTTGATGTGCCCCAGGTTTTCCGCCACCAGGATGACCGCGACAGGAGCGATCAGGCCCATGGCCGTCCATTGGAATTCAGGCGCATGGAAAGTCGGCAGGCCGATCCAGGCGGCTTGCGACACCAGCGTGAAATCTATGGGTGTTCCCAGCGCTGCCACATTGGTCAAAAGAAAATACAGCACGCACGCCAGAAACAGGCCGACCAGAATCAGCAGGCGCTGCACCATGCCATTGGTCCAGACTGCCACGCCTCCCACGCAAAGCATGGTGGCCAGCGCCATCAGGGCATCAAACGTTGAGCCTCCCATGGCGCTTTTGGCGGCAATCGGGGCAAGATTCAGGCCAATCACAGCCACTACCGCGCCAGTCACGACGGGCGGCATCAGTTTTTCAATCACAACGCTGGCGCCGCCATGCGTCTTGCTGTTGTACCACCAGACCAGCAAACCGATCAGGGTGTACACCAGGCCGCACGCGATAATCGCCCCCAGGGCGACCGCAATATTGGGATTGGGGCCGCCGCCGCCGGCATAACCCGTCACAGCGATCACGCCGCCAATAAAGGCAAAACTGGAACCCAGATAGCTGGGCACCCGGCCGCCCACAAACAGGAAAAACAGCAAGGTGCCAATCCCCGACATCAGGATGGCAACGTTGGTATCAAACCCCATCAGCAACGGCGCCAGCACCGTTGAACCGAACATGGCCACCACGTGCTGCACCCCCATGGCAGCCGTCTGCGGCCAGGGCATGCGGTCTTCCGGGCCGATAACCGACTGCGAGCGGTCGGCCAGGCGCCAGCGCGGGAAATAACGATCAGACATGCGGAAAACTCCAGATATTTTTTAAAAAACCTTGGCTGCCGCGGGGCGCCACGCATGCTTCCCCCTCGCTTGCACCACAGGCTCACACCCAACTAAACAGCCTTGCACAAGGCCGCCGTTCCCGGCCCTGCCCGGCCCGGCGCTCAGAACCGGCGCCTGAAGCGCCCGAATTCCAACACCTGTCCCAACACCTGAATCCAAGCCCACGAACTCAAGCATCCGAACTCAAGCATCCGAACTCAAGCGCCCGAACCCAAACTCCTGAATCCAAGCCCCCAACACGCCGCCGCTCCGCCAGCAGCAAACCCACAACAGAGCCAGCATTCAGGCCGCAAAAAAGCGGCGAGAAGAAAATCCTCATCGCCGCCTTCACCGCACACCCGAGCCAAGCGCCGGGTTGCCATGGTGCGGGCCTGAGACCCGCACCCTGAGCTATCAGGCTTGCTGCTTGCGCAGTTCCTCGTGCAAACCTTGCAGGGAATACACCTGCAAGCCGCCGCCCTGATGCAGATACTGCAGCCCTTCCACGGCAGCGCGAGCGCCAGCAATGGTCGTGAACTGCATCACCCGCGCGGCCAGCGCGTGGGTACGGATGGCACGCGAATCCGCGATCGCATTGCGGCGTTCTTCCACCGTGTTGATCACGAGGTTGATTTCACCGTTCTTCAGCATATCCACCACATGCGGGCGGCCTTCCGTGACCTTGTTGACCACTTGCACGGGAATGCCGGCCGCTTCCAGCTCGGCTGCGGTGCCGCGTGTAGCCAGCAGTTTGAAGCCCAGGGCGTGCAAGCCGCGAGCCACTTCCACGGCACGCGCCTTATCGCGGTTGCGCACACTGATGAATGCCGTGCCCGACGCAGGCAGACGTTCGCCCGCGCCCAGTTGAGCCTTGACGAAAGCTTCGCCGAAGGAGGCGCCAACGCCCATGACTTCGCCGGTCGATTTCATTTCCGGGCCCAACAGCGTATCGACACCAGGGAACTTCACGAAGGGGAAGACGGCTTCCTTCACCGAGAAGTAAGACGGCACGACTTCGCGCTCGACACCTTGCGCCGCCAGCGTCTTGCCAGCCATGACACGCGCGGCGATCTTCGCCAGCTGCAGGCCAGTGACTTTGGACACATAAGGCACGGTGCGCGATGCGCGCGGGTTCACTTCCAGCACATACACGTCGCCGTCCTGGATGGCGAACTGCACGTTCATCAAGCCCTTGACGTTCAAGGCGCGCGCCATCAGCGCGGTCTGGCGCTTGATTTCGGCCACGGCTTCGGCAGACAGGGAATACGGCGGCAGGCTGCAAGCCGAGTCGCCCGAGTGCACGCCGGCCTGCTCGATGTGTTCCATCACGCCGCCGACAAACACGGTTTCACCGTCGGAGATGCAATCCACATCCACTTCGGTCGCGTTGTTCAGGAAGTGATCCAGCAGCACCGGCGAGTCATTGCTGACCTTGACGGCTTCGCGCATATAGCGCTCCAGATCCTGCTGCTCATGCACGATTTCCATGGCGCGGCCGCCCAGCACATAGCTGGGGCGCACCACCAGCGGGTAGCCGATCTCGCCCGCATGGGCCAGGGCTTCCGCTTCGGTACGCGCCGTGCGGTTGGAGGGCTGGCGCAGGCCGAGCTTGTTGAGCAGCTTCTGGAAGCGCTCGCGGTCTTCGGCCACGTCGATGGATTCGGGGCTGGTGCCGATGATGGGCACGCCATTGGCTTCCAGGGCACGCGCCAGCTTCAGCGGGGTTTGGCCGCCATACTGGACGATCATGCCGACCGGCTGTTCCTTGTTGACGATTTCCAGCACGTCTTCGAGCGTCAGCGGCTCGAAATACAGACGGTCGGAGGTGTCGTAGTCGGTAGATACGGTTTCCGGGTTGCAGTTGACCATGATGGTTTCATAACCATCCTCGCGCAGCGCGAGCGCCGCATGCACGCAGCAATAGTCGAACTCGATGCCCTGGCCGATACGGTTCGGGCCGCCACCCAGCACGATGATTTTCTTGCGGTCCGACGGCGCCGATTCGCACTCTTCCTCGTAGGTGGAGTACATGTAGGCGGTGCGCGTGGCGAATTCGCCCGCGCAGGTATCGACACGCTTGTACACCGGACGGATATCGAGCTGGTGACGCAGCTTGCGCACTTCGCCTTCCGAGGTGTCCAGCAGGAACGCCAGGCGGCGGTCCGAGAACCCGCGGCGCTTCAATTCGCGCAGGCTGACGGCATCCAGGTCGGCCAGCGTGCGTTGTTCCAGCGCCAGTTCGATATCAACGATTTCCTTGATCTGCGCCAGGAACCACGGGTCGATGCTGGTCAGCTGGTGCACTTCTTCCAGGCTGAAACCCTGGGCAAAGGCATCACCCACATACCAGATGCGTTCCGGGCCGGGCTCACCCAGCTCGACCTGCAGCTTTTCGCGGTCCGTGGTCTTCTGGTTCAGGCCGTCAACACCGACTTCCAGGCCGCGCAGGGCTTTCTGGAAGGACTCCTGGAAGGTGCGGCCGATGGCCATGACTTCGCCAACAGACTTCATCTGCGTGGTCAGGCGCGAATCTGCCGAGGGGAATTTCTCGAAAGCGAAGCGCGGCACCTTGGTGACCACGTAGTCGATGGTCGGCTCGAAGGAGGCAGGCGTGGCGCCGCCGGTAATTTCGTTGCGCAGTTCGTCCAGCGTGTAACCCACGGCCAGGCGGGCGGCAACCTTGGCGATCGGGAAGCCCGTCGCCTTGGAGGCCAGCGCCGAAGAACGCGACACGCGCGGATTCATCTCGATAACGATCATGCGGCCATTTTCGGGATTGACCGCGAACTGCACGTTGGAGCCGCCAGTATCCACCCCGATTTCACGCAGCACCGCGATGGACGCGTTGCGCATGATTTGGTATTCCTTGTCCGTCAGCGTCTGCGCCGGCGCCACCGTGATGGAATCACCCGTATGCACCCCCATGGGGTCCAGGTTTTCGATGGAGCAGACGATGATGCAGTTGTCTGTCCTGTCGCGGACGACTTCCATCTCGAATTCTTTCCAGCCCAGCAGCGATTCTTCAATCAGCAGCTCTTTGGTGGGAGAGGCTTCCAGACCGCGGCGGCAAATGGTTTCGAACTCTTCGGCGTTGTAGGCAATACCGCCGCCGGTGCCGCCCAGCGTGAAGCTGGGGCGGATCACGACGGGGAAACCGGAAGTGCCGATATCGACCGCGATGCGGCGCTGCACATCCCAGGCTTCGTCCATCGAGTGGGCTACGCCGGACTTGGCGGACTCCAGACCGATGTCGGTCATAGCCTGTTTGAACAGCTGGCGGTCTTCGGCCTTTTCGATGGCCTTGGCATTGGCGCCGATCAGTTCGACGCCATGGCGGTCCAGCACGCCTTCACGCGCCAGGTCCAGCGCGCAGTTCAGCGCAGTCTGGCCGCCCATGGTCGGCAACAGGGCATCGGGCTTTTCGCGCTCGATGATCTTTTCCAGCGCCTGCCAGGTAATGGGTTCGATGTAGGTGACGTCAGCCGTTTCCGGGTCCGTCATGATGGTGGCCGGGTTGCTGTTCACCAGAATGGTGCGGTAACCATCGGCCTTCAGGGCCTTGCAGGCCTGGGCGCCGGAATAGTCGAATTCGCAAGCCTGGCCGATGATGATCGGACCCGCGCCGATGATAAGGATGCTTTTAATGTCTGTACGCTTGGGCATGGTAACGCTGTCTTCAGGATTTGGCGGTCATCAGGCTGACGAATTTATTGAACAGCACGACAATGTCGCGCGGCCCGGGGCTGGCTTCAGGGTGACCCTGGAAGCCGAATGCGGGCCTGTCGGTCAGTTCCAGCCCCTGCAGCGTGCCGTCGAACAGCGAGATGTGCGTGACGCGGGCATTGGCCGGCAGGGAGTCGGCATCCACCGCATAGCCATGATTCTGGCTGGTGATATAGACGTTGCCGGTATCCAGTTCCTTGACCGGATGGTTGTTGCCGTGATGGCCGTGGCTCAGTTTGAGCGTGCGGGCACCCAGCGCCAGGCCCAGCAACTGCATGCCCAGGCAAATGCCGAACAGCGGCACGCGGGCGTCTAGCAGTTCGCGCACGGCGGCAATGGATTGCGTGCAGGCGGCGGGATCCCCCGGCCCGTTGGACAGGAACACGCCATCGGGCGACATGGCCAGTACTTCACTGGCGGGCGTGGTCGCCGGCACCAGGGTAACGCGGCAGCCGGCATCGACCAGCAGGCGCAGGATGTTGCGCTTGACGCCGTAATCGTACGCCACGACGTGCGGGCGCTGATTATCCAGGACGGGGAAGCCTTCGCCCAGGCGCCAGGTGCCTTCGTTCCAGCTCTGCACTTCCTTGGTCGAGACCTGCTCGCCCAGGTTCTGCCCATCCATGCCGGGGAAAGCGCGCGCCAGCGCCACGGCCTGCTCGGCGTCATCGCCGACCAGGATGCAAGCGCCCTGAGCGCCGCCTTCACGCAGGATGCGTGTCAGTTTGCGGGTATCAATGCCGGAGATGGCGACGACATTCTGCTCGCGCAGATAGGCAGGCAGCGATTTTTCCGAACGGAAGTTGGAAACGCGCAGCGAACAGTCGCGCACGATCAGCCCGCCGGCGCATACCGAGGGCGACTCGCAATCTTCGGCATTGACGCCGGTATTGCCGATGTGCGGGTAAGTCAGGGTCACGAGCTGCCCGGTATAGGACGGGTCAGTCAGCACTTCCTGGTAACCGCTCATGGCGGTATTGAAAACTGCCTCGCCAACAGCATGGCCCGGCGCGCCGATGGAAACACCCCGGAAAACCGTGCCGTCTGCCAATGCGAGAATTGCAGGCGCAAGCTGGTCTACGCCCTCGGGAAAAATGGACGGCAACAAGGTCAAGATAAGCCCCAGTTCAAAAACGGTAAGTAAACCTTTGGATTATACCTCGCGTCCGGCCTCAGTTCGCAGAGTTTTACAGTCCCGGGCACTTCAAAATGCGCCGAAACGCCCTGGCCTTCCTGCGCGGCCTGTTCTTCCCTCGCTGGCGGCGCGCTGGCCGGCCCCCTATTCACCCGAATCAAACCCAGCCAAACCCGGCGGCCATCACCATCCCCGCACCGCAAAAATGCTACGCTTCCGGTAGCGCGGCACCGCAGGTTTCAGGCCTGGGCGCAGCGCCCCAGAACATTTTCACCGGAGTTCCCCCACCATGCCTTCGTTGCTCGAATCCCTGCGCCGCCACACCACTGTCGTCGCCGATACTGGCGATTTCGCCGCGCTGAGGACCCTGCAGCCCACTGACGCCACCACCAACCCGTCTCTGATCCTCAAGGCGGCGCAAAAGGATGAGTACCGCCCGCTGCTGGAACGCGTCGTCGCCCAACGCCCCGACGCTTCCACGCCCGAGCTGCTCGACGATCTGCTGGTTGCCTTCGGCCGCGAAATCCTCGCGCTGATTCCTGGCCGGGTTTCGACCGAAGTCGATGCCCGCCTGTCCTTCGACACCCAGGCCACGGCAGAACGCGGCCGGCGCATCATCGCCCGCTACGAAGAAGCCGGGATTCCGCGCTCGCGCGTGCTGATCAAGATCGCTTCGACCTGGGAAGGCATTCAGGCAGCGCGCATCCTGCAAGCCGAAGGCATTCGCTGCAATATGACCCTGCTGTTCGCGCTGCCCCAGGCCGTGGCCTGCGCCGACGCGGGCGCCCAGCTGATCTCGCCCTTCGTCGGCCGCATCTACGACTGGTACAAAAAACAGGCAGGCGCCAACTGGGACGAGACCGCCAACGCGGGCGCCAACGACCCCGGGGTCAAGTCGGTCAGCAATATCTACGCCTACTACAAGACCCACGGCATCGAGACTGAAATCATGGGCGCCAGCTTCCGCAACGCCGGACAGATCCTGGCGCTGGCCGGCTGCGATCTACTGACGATCAGCCCCGAATTGCTGACCGAACTGGGCGCCAAGGACGGCGCCGTCGAAGCCCAGCTGAATGCCGAGCACGCCCGCGCACAGGCGCCGGCGGCGCTGCCCTGCAATGAAATCGCCTTCCGCACGCTACTTAATGAAGACGCGATGGCCACGGAGAAACTGGCCGAAGGCATCCGCGCGTTCTCGGCGGATGCGGTCAAGCTGGACGCCATGATAGACGCCGCGCGCCAGCAAGCCAGCGCTTAAGCGCCACGCCAGGCGCCGGGGGCAGCTGCCGCCCCAGAAAATAAGGCCATCATGTGATGATGGCCTTATTTGTTTCCGCCCTGCGCAGCGGCATGACGCTCACTCCGCGCTGCGGCGCTCCATCAGGGCCCAGGCAATCGTTCCGGCATCGACATATTCCAGTTCGCTGCCGGCCGGCACGCCACGCGCCAGACGGCTCACCTTCAGGCCGCGCGCCGTCAGCGCCTCGGACAGGAAATGCGCCGTGGTTTCCCCTTCCGCCGTGAAATTGGTCGCTAGGATGACTTCCCGCACCAGGCCATCACTGGCCCGGCGCAACAAGCGGTCGAAATCCAGCTCATGCGGGCCGACGCCTTCCAGCGGCGCTAGCCGCCCCATCAGCACGTAATACAGGCCGCGATATCCCTGGCTGGCCTCTATGGTGTTCTGGTCTGCCGGCGTTTCCACGATGCACAACAACCCCGGATCACGCCGGGGATGGCTGCAAATGGCACAGGGGTCCATATCGGTGAAATTATTGCAGCGCGAACAGCGCCGCAAACGGGACAAGGCACCGCCTATGCTGTCAGCCAGTTGGCGTGCCCCGTCCTGGTCATTCTGCATGAGGTGATACGCCATACGGCGCGCCGAACGCACCCCGACCCCGGGCAAACGCCGCAGGGCGTCAATCAGCTCCCGCAGCGGCGCGGGTTCACTGGCTGGCGTATCCATGCTCCTGCGCCCTTAGAAAGGCAGCTTCATGCCCGGAGGCAGCGGCATGCCTGCCGTCGCCGCCGACATTTTTTCCTGGCTGGCCGCTTCGGCCTTGCGCAGCGCGTCATTGAAAGCGGCAGCTACCAGGTCTTCCAGCATGTCTTTGTCTTCGCCCAGCAGGCTGGGGTCTATGGTCACCCGGCGCACATCATGGCGGCAGGTCATGGAAACCTTAACCAGGCCGCCGCCCGAAGCGCCGTCCACAATCAATTCGGCCAGCGCTTCCTGCGCCTTCTTCATGTTTTCCTGAACCTGCTGCGCCTGGCGCATCAGGCCGGCAATTTGACCTTTCATCATGGTGCTGTCATTCCTTGCTTGCTTGGTGAAAATAGGGGCGCCCGGCAGGCTTATGCCTTGCCGTCCGCCTCGGGCATGACTGCCCTGACCGAACCCGGATAGACCCGGGCTTCGAAATCCTGTTCAAGTTCCTGGACAAACGGATCCGCCTGCACCGTGTCTTCCGCTACGCGCTGACGCTCGGCCCGTACAGCCTCGTCCACCGCATAAGCCGTGCCTTCGCCCGTTTCCGCGACTTCGATATCGAGATTGACGCGGCAGCCGAAGTATTCTTCCAGGCATTGACGCAGACGGTCCCGGCCATTGACTTCCGTCAGGGTGCGGGCCGCCACTTTCAGCCGGATGGTATTGCCCTGCACGCCCAGCCATTCGCTATGGCGCGCCAGCTCCGACGCCAGCCCGGTGACCGGCAGCGAAGCCGCCAATTCATACCAGGGCTGATGCAGCGCAATCACGCCGGACTTGGCAGCCCGGCCGCCTGCCGCACGCGGGGACGGCACGGGCGTCTGGCGCGCAGGCCGCGCCGAGCGCGGTTTCCCTTCCCGCCCCCCCCGGACCTCCCGTTCTTCTTCGCCAGGCAGATCGTCGCCGGATGGCGGGAACGCCGGAATATCCATATCCCAAGGCGGAACGTCCTCACCCTGCGCGGCAGTCGCCTGCCATTCATCCTGATGCCCATCCGCTGCAGCGGGCGACGCCTGTCTCCCGGCGGCAGGTTGTGCAGCGGCAACTACCCCGGCCTGGATACGGCTGGCAGCGGCGTCCGTGTCCTGCGGCGCACCGTCAAGTGCACCACTAAGTGCACCATCAAACTCACCCTCGACCGCGCTGCCTGCCGCAGGCATCCCGCCTGCGGCCGTCTCACCGGGGCCGGACGGCGCTGGCACTTCTTGCACCACGGGCGCAGGCACCTCTGCCGACACCGCTACCGGCACTTCCATGGGCACCCCCACGGACACTTCTTCCGGCACCTTCACTGGCACTTCCTGCGGCGCTGCTGCCGCAGGCGGCACGGGCGCAGCCGGTACCGGCGCAGCCTCATTAGGCACAGGCCCGGCAGCAGGCGCCTGCCCGGATGCGGCCTCAGGCTCAGCCTGCGCCGCGCCCGCCGATGTCTCCCTGGCAACAGCCGCCGCTGATAACGGCGCGCCGGCAGACGGTTCCGGCAGCGTTGCCGCTGGCGCCGAAACCGCGCCAGCCGCTATTGACGCGCTACCTGGCGCTGGCGGCACGCCTGCCGCGCCGCCAGCCGATGCCGACAAAGACAGCATGCGCAGCACCGTCATGACAAAACCGGCGTACTCATCCGGCGCCAAGGCCAGTTCGCTGCGGCCATGGACGGCAACGGTATAAAACAGCTGGATCGCATCGGCATCCAGGCCTTGCGCCAGGCGCACGATATCCGCGCCCAGCGGGTCTTCCGGCGCGATGGCCGCAGGCACGCGTTGCGCCACGGCAATACGCGACAACAAGACAGCCAGATCGCCCAGCGCGCCGGAATAAGACAGGCCGCGCACGGACAGCTCATCCGCGATGGCCAGAATGGCCGAGCCATCCTGCGCCACCAGCGCGTCCAGCAGACGGATCAGATGACGCTGGTCTATGGTGCCCAGCATGCCGCGCACGGCCTCGTCAGTCATGCTGCCCGCGCTATAGGCAATGGCTTGATCGGTCAGCGACAGCGCATCACGCATCGACCCCGAGGCCGCCTGCGCAATCAGCCAGAGCGCCTGCGTTTCAAAGGGGATGGCTTCCTCGCCCAGCACATGGCTGAGGTGGCCCACAATGGCATCCGCCGACATCTGCTTCAAATTGAATTGCAGGCAGCGGGATAGCACCGTAGGCGGAATTTTCTGCGGATCGGTCGTCGCCAGAATGAACTTGACGTATGGCGGCGGCTCTTCCAGCGTTTTGAGCATGGCATTGAAAGCATGCCCCGAAAGCATATGCACTTCGTCGATCATATAGACCTTGAAGCGCGCTGCGCTGGGCGCATAGGCCGCCTGCTCCAGCAGCTGCGTCATTTCATCGACACCGCGATTGGATGCCGCGTCCAGCTCGACATAATCGACAAAACGCCCGGCATCAATTTCCGTGCAAGCCCGGCACTGGCCGCAGGGCCGCGCCGTGATGCCGGTTTCGCAGTTCAGCGACTTGGCCAGAATGCGCGACAGTGTCGTCTTGCCCACCCCGCGCGTGCCGGTAAACAGCCAGGCATGGTGCAGGCGTTGCGTCGTCAGCGCGTGCGTCAGCGCGCGCACAACGTGGTCTTGGCCGACCAGAGTGTCAAAGGATTTCGGGCGCCACTTGCGGGCAAGGACCAGGTAACTCATTGCGCGATTGTAGAGCCTGTTGGCGCGGGCGCAAGATCACATTGCCAGATTCTCCTGCGGGCGGAACGAAACGCTGGCAAAGCGCAAAAAACAAGCCCGGTGGCGTAAAAACGCCACCGGGCTTGTGAAATTCAAAAGGCGAGCCTGACTCCGGCACTGATTCTGCACGACTATGGCTGCTTCGTTCCCGACCTGACCAGGTTCGCCGCCGAACCATGCGGAGGGGCCCGCCAAGTCGAATTCTAGCAGAATTTCATTTTGCCTGCTGCAGTCCGTCCCGCCACGCCGCCAGCGTCCTGCCTTAGCCCGCCCGACGGCGGAATTGCGTGGTCACCAGCAGCAGCGCCAGCGCGATCAAACCGCCGCCGCTCAAATGCGCCATGGACAGCTGCTCATCCAGGAACAGATAGCCCCACAGCACACCGAACAGCGGAATCAGGAAAGTGACCGTCGTGGTGCGCACCGGCCCGACCTCGGCCAGCAAACGGAAGAACAGAATATAAGCCAGAGAGGTACAGACAAAGCCAAGCGCAATCAGCGCCAGCCAGGGCTTGGCGCCTGCGCCCAGCACAGCGCTGCCCTGCTCCGGATGCAGCCAGAGCGATACCAACAGCATGGGCAGCAAAAACAGGGTCGCCCCCACCTGGCTGCCAAAGGCCAGCAGGCGGTTATCCATGCTGCCCCGGCGAGTAATCCACAAACGCGTCAGGTAGCCCACCGTCCCGTAGCAGACAGTAGAGATCAAACAGGACAGCATGCCTATCATGACCTGCCAGTCCAGCGCCACCGGCCCGCTCTGCATCAGCACCCAGACGCCCGCCAGGCCTGCGAAAATGCCCAGAACCTTGCTCACGCTGACTTGTTCGCCGAAGAATAGCCCGCCGACCAGCACGCTCATCAAGGGCGTATTGGCATTCAGAATGGCGCTATAGCCTGCCGGGATATACAGCGATGCAATGGTGTAGCACAGGAAGGGAATGCCTGAGCCTATGACACCCAGCAGCAGCACCGGGACCAGCCGCCCGTCAAAAGAAAGCTTGATGCGGGCAGCCTTGAGCAGCACATACAA
>NZ_JBQEKA010000033.1:0-32935 GCF_052103615.1 Kerstersia sp.
TGGCGCGTCGGTAGGTGGCGCCACCCTGGCGTTGGCAAGTATCGAATACTTGCATGTCTTCACCGATATCCTGGGCAGGTGCGTCTTTTTCGATGCCGGCGACGTCAGCGATTCCTTTGGGGATATGCACATGAAGCTGGGCTATGGCGTAGGCGGTGTGGTCCGCACGCCTGCGGGCCCGATCGAGCTGAATCTGGCTTACGGCCAACAGGAGCATGACCTGAGGTTGCACTTTTCGCTGGGGATCGCATTTTGAAAAAGCGACGTTCATTTCTGCGCCGCCTGTTGTGGTGGGGGCTGCCCACGATTGTGCTGTGCGTCATTCTGGTGACCTCGCTGCTTGCCTGGGTGCTGCTGACGCAGGCGGGCACGCGGGCCGCGCTGCGCCTGGCGGTCTCGCAGCTGGACGGCACGGTGGAGGACATCGAAGGGGATATCTGGCATGGCGTGAAGATCGGCAAGCTGGTCTTGAGCCTGCCGGGCGTGGATGTCGATGCGGATGATCTGGTCCTGCGCGGTGAATGGCGCTTCCTGATGGAAAAGCAGGTCTGGGTGCGGGAGTTGTCGGCCAGCCGCCTGAGCGTGGCGCTATCCAGCGAGGATGAAGCCAAGCCAGAGTCCGATGAGCCGGTCGAGGTGGTGTTGCCGGTAGGTATCCGCGTCGATAAATTGGCCATGGGCGAATTTATCCTGACGCAGAATGGCGAACCCTTGCCTGTGACGATCAAGGGGCTGCAAGCCAGTGTGGCTGCCGGTACCGAGGCGCAGCTCAGGCTGAGCAGCCTGGAAATCGGCCATGACATGGCCGATGCCTGGCTGTCCGGCGATGTGCGCCTGGCTAAGCTGGCTGCGCCCTGGCCCATGAAGGTCTCGCTGGATGTGCATGCGCAAGGGCGCGGCAGTGATTCCCCGGTTTGCCTGAAAGAGCTGCCGGGGCGGCCTGCCGATGCCGCTTGCGAAGCCAAGGCCAGCGTGCAGCTGGAAGGTTCGCTGGAGCAATTGGCCGTTGCGCTGCAGGGCAATGCGCCCGGTTTGGCGATAGATGCCAAAACCGAGCTGGCGCTTGAGGCCGCATTCCCCCTGCGGGACGCGGCGCTGTCGCTCACGCTGGCCGATGGTTCGGCGGCCAGCCTGACTGTCGAACTGGACCGCGATACCGGCAGCGCCGTGCAGCGTGACCGCCTGCGGGGCAATCTGCAGGCGCGCCGCCTGGATCTGCGGCTGTTGTCCGGCGGCGCCGTGCCGCCCGGATTGCTGACCATGGATGGCAGCTTCGATGTCACGCTGAGGGATCAAAGCTGGCCGGAATGGCTGGACCTGAAGTTGAACATCGCTGATGCGAGCCGCTGGAATGGTCATCCCCTGAGCGGCAAGGTTGCGGCGCGCGTGGACTTCCCCTGGTCAGATGCCTTGCAGTCCCCCGACTGGATGCAGACCCGCGCCAGCGGCGTGGATGTGGCTTTGGCGCTGGGCAGCGACAAGGTGAGCCTGGCTGGCGGCTGGGGCACACCTCAAGCGGACATGAAGCTGGACGTCGCGCTGGCGCATTTGTCGAACTGGTGGCCAGGGCTGCCGGGCGCGGTACAGGCCAAGGGCACGGTCGGCGGCACCGTGGGCGCGCACCGCGCCCGCCTGGAAGCCAGCTATGCCATGGGCGACCGCAAGAGTACGGCGCTGGGCGAAGCGCCGGTGCAGGCCCAAGTCAATCTGGAAGGAGGCTGGGGCAGCGGACGCGGCTTCCAGCCCACCCTGACCGGCTGGCGCGGCACGTTGCGTGAGTTGAACGTGGCCCACGCGGGCCTGAGTGTTGCTTTGCAGCGCGCCATGGATGTGGCTTTCATGCCCGATGCTGGCGCCAAGCAGTGGCAATGGCAAGTCGGGGCCACGGCGCTGCGGCTGGGCTTGCCGCGCCGCCAGGCGCTGGAACTGGAAAGCCTGGGCGCGCGCGGCGGCGGCGCCCGCTGGCAGACGGCCGGACGGATAGACGCGCTGGCCTTGAATCGTGACTGGATCATGTCTGTTCTGAGCCTGGCCGAGATCAGCGACGAGCCGGAAGCCCTGGGGCTGTTGCGCAACCTGGTGCTGGATGGCGCCTGGGATCTGCGGTTTGACCGGACGCTGGGCGGGCAGGTATCCATCGCCAGGCGCTCGGGGGATATCGTGTTGCCTGGCGGTTCGGGCAAGGCGGTCGGCCTGGAAACGCTGGGCGTCAAGGTGGAGCTGACGCCGGGGCGAGGACACGACAGCCGGGCGCATGCGAGCCTGGCCGTGAGCAGCAAGCTGCTGGGCGGCGTGCAGGCCGAAGCGGATACGACGCTGGGCGTGCGCGATGGCGTGCCGGCGCTGGCACCGGACACGCGTATCAACGCCTCTGTGCAGACCGATAAGCTGGATCTGGCGTGGGTGAACATGTTTGCCGGCGATGCTCAGGAAATCAATGGCGAATTGACGGCCAACCTGACCGCGCAGGGCTCTTTGGCTGGCGATTGGAAATTGCAGGGCGGCGTGACGGGCCAGAAACTGCGCGTCGTGCGTATCGACGATGGCATCCGTTTGCTGGATGGCACGTTGGCCCTGCGGATTGAAAATGATGTCGTGATTCTGGATAGCCTGCGTTTCCCGGCCGTGCTGCGCGTGACGCCGCCGGAGTGGCGCACGCGTACCTGGATTACCGAAGAGGCGGACGCGCAGAACGGTTTCCTCAATGTCTCGGGGCGTTGGCGCCTAACGGATTCCGCTGGCCGTCTGCAGGTCGAGCTGTTCCGCTATCCCATCGTGCAGCGTAATGACCGCTACGCGATGTTCTCCGGCAAGATTGATGTGGACGCCGCCTTGCCCAAGGTGGATATCACCGGCAAGATCGTGGCCGATGCTGGCTGGGTCAGTGCGGACATGCTGTCCGCCGTGCCGACGCTGGATGATGATGTGCATGTCATGACCTCAAAGGCGCCGCACGTGGAAAGCGAAGCCGGTCTGGATATCTCCATGGATCTGGTGGTGGACCTGGGGCCGCGTTTCTATCTGACCGGGATGGGGATTGATTCCGGCCTGACGGGTTCGTTGCGCCTGATGATGAAGAACGGCCAGCTATCGGCAGCCGGCACCTTGCGCACGCGTGGCGGACGCTTTGAGGCCTATGGCCAGAAGCTGCAGCTGACGCGGGGCAATATTACGTTCCAGGGCATGCTGGACAATCCGCTGCTGGATATCGAAGCCTTGCGTCGGGGCGAAACCGTGGAGGCCGGGGTGAAGGTGACCGGCACCGCGCAGCGGCCGCGCATCACGCTGGTGTCCTATCCGAACGTGAGCGAAGTGGAAAAACTGTCCTGGCTGATTCTGGGCCGCGGGCCTGACCAAAGCGGTAACGATGCCGCGCTGCTGCTGGCGGTCGGCGCGTCGCTCTTCAGCGGCGGCACGCCGATGTACAAGCAACTGGGGCTGGATGACGTCGGCATCAAGTCGGGCGCCATGGGAACGGCGGGCAGTCTGCTGCCGGATACCACGGTTGCCAGCCAGGCGTCGGGCAATGACGATAGCGTGGAAAACCAGTTCCTGGTGGCCAGCAAGCGCTTCTCGGACGGCCTGGCGTTGACGGTGGAGCAGGCCTTGTCCGGCTCCGGCTTGGTGGCGCGCCTGAGTTACTGGATTTCGCGCCGCTTGTCGGCGGACTTGCGGGTCGGCGAAGTCAACGGCCTGGGCCTGACCTACCGCCGGACTTATCAGGAATAAGGGAGGGATGCCGGTAGTGCCCCCGGCATCAGAATGCGGTGAGCCTGCGCGAAAAGGGGCGCGCGGGCTCACCGCTGCCTGCCACAGTCGCTACAATGCGAGGTTAATCAAGGAGCACGACAGAATGAGCATCAAGAGCGACCGCTGGATTCGCGAACAGGCCGCGCTGGGGATGATTGAACCCTATGAGCCGGGCCAGGTGCGCGAAGAAGATGGCAAGCGTATCGTGAGCTATGGAACCAGCAGCTATGGCTATGATGTGCGCTGCGCCAACGAATTCAAGATCTTTACCAATATCAACTCCACGATCGTCGATCCCAAGTCTTTCGATGAGCGTTCGCTGGTGGATTTCAAGGGAGATGTCTGCATCATCCCGCCGAACTCCTTCGCGCTGGCGCGTACGATGGAATATTTCCGCATTCCGCGCAATGTGCTGACAATCTGCCTGGGCAAGAGCACCTATGCGCGTTGCGGCATCATCGTGAACGTGACGCCGCTGGAGCCGGAATGGGAAGGGCATGTCACGCTGGAGTTCTCCAATACGACGCCGCTGCCTGCCAAGATTTACGCGGGTGAAGGCTGCGCCCAGTTTTTGTTCCTGGAAAGCGATGAGGTGTGTGAAGTGTCCTATCGTGACCGGGGCGGCAAGTATCTGGGCCAGCGTGGCGTCACCTTGCCCCGCACCTGATTTGCAGGACTGTTTTTTCAAAGAGTGTCAAGGCGCAGCGGCTGGGCCATTGTGCTGTTTTGAGCGTGTTCCGTGCTCGTTTTGAAGTCCTGTTCCCCGCAGGAGCAGGCCATACCATTTCCCGCTGCCATCTCATCATTTTTGATGCGATGGCATTTTTCCTTGGAGTGTGTCGGTAACATGCGACGCCCAGGATGAATTCGCGCCGCGCTTCATCCGTGGGTAGTCCGCAGGCTGTACACTCGCCCCGTTTTTTCCTGCAGCCGGGAGCGCCCGATGAAATTCCGTTTTCCCATTTTCATCATTGATGAAGACTACCGCTCCGAGAATGTGTCGGGGCTGGGCATCCGCGCCCTCGCCGACGCCATAGTGGCCGAAGGCGTAGAGGTCATCGGTGTGACCAGCTACGGCGATCTCAGTTCGTTCGCCCAGCAGCAAAGCCGTGCCAGCGCCTTCATTCTGTCTATCGACGACGAGGAGTTCGACGTTGACTCCCCGGAAGACGTTGCCAGCGCCATCAAGAATTTGCGGTCATTCATCGGCGAGCTGCGCTTTCGCAATGCCGAGATACCGATTTATCTCTATGGTGAAACGCGCACGTCCGAACATATTCCGAATGACATCCTGCGTGAACTGCACGGCTTCATTCATATGTTCGAAGATACGCCGGAGTTCGTGGCCCGCCACATCATCCGCGAAGCGCGTTCCTATGTCGAAAGCCTGGCGCCGCCGTTCTTCCGTGAACTGGTCGATTACGCCCAGGATGGCTCCTATTCCTGGCACTGTCCGGGCCACTCCGGCGGCGTGGCCTTCCTGAAGAGTCCGGTGGGGCAGATGTTCCACCAGTTCTTCGGTGAAAACATGCTGCGCGCCGACGTTTGCAATGCCGTGGATGAGTTGGGCCAGTTGCTGGACCACACCGGCCCGATTGCGGAATCCGAGCGCAATGCGGCGCGCATTTTCCATGCCGACCATTGCTTCTTCATCACCAACGGCACCTCCACCTCGAACAAGGTGGTCTGGCATGCCAACGTTGCCGCGGGCGACGTAGTTGTGGTGGACCGCAATTGCCACAAGTCCATTCTGCACGCCATCACCATGACGGGCGCCATCCCGGTGTTTCTGCGGCCTTCGCGCAATCACCTGGGCATCATCGGCCCGATTCCGCTGGAAGAATTCGACCCGGAAAACATCCGCCGAAAGATTGAAGCCAATCCGTTTGCCCGCGAAGCGGTCAACAAGCGGCCGCGCATCCTGACGCTGACGCAAAGCACCTATGACGGTGTGATCTACAACGTCGAGATGATCAAGGAAGTCCTGGGCAACGAAATCGACACGCTGCATTTCGACGAAGCCTGGCTGCCGCATGCCGCCTTCCACGAGTTCTATCGCGACATGCACGCCATCGGCCCGGATCGTCCGCGTACCGAGAACGCCATGGTGTATGCCACGCACTCCACGCACAAGCTGCTGGCGGGCTTGTCGCAGGCGTCGCAGATCATCGTGCAGGAGTCGCAGACACGCACTCTGGACCGCAATCTGTTCAATGAAGCCTATCTGATGCATACCTCCACTTCGCCGCAATACGCGATCATCGCGTCCTGCGATGTGGCGGCGGCGATGATGGAGCCGCCGGGCGGCACTGCGCTGGTCGAAGAAAGCATTCGCGAAGCCATGGATTTCCGCCGCGCCATGCGCAAGGTGGCATCGGAGTACGGCAAGAACGACTGGTGGTTCAAGGTTTGGGGGCCGAACCGCCTGGCCGCTGAAGGCATAGGCAACCGCGACGACTGGATACTGGAATCCGGCGCGGCCTGGCACGGCTTTGGCGATCTGGCGCCGGGTTTCAATATGCTGGATCCGATCAAGGCCACGATTGTGACCCCGGGCCTGGATATTTCCGGCCGCTTCGACGAAACCGGGATTCCGGCGGTAATCGTGTCGCGCTACCTGGCCGAACACGGCGTGGTCGTCGAAAAAACGGGCCTGTATTCGTTCTTCATCCTGTTCACCATCGGCATTACCAAGGGCCGCTGGAATACGCTGCTGACCGCCTTGCAGCAGTTCAAGGACGATTACGACCGCAATCAGCCGCTGTGGCGCGCCATGCCTGATTTCTGCCGCAACCATCCGCGCTATGAGAGCCTGGGCGTGCGTGACCTGTGCCAGCAGATTCATGTGGCCTACCGCGCAGGCGATATCGCCCGCCTGACCACGGAAGTCTATCTGAGCGACATGGAACCGGCGCTCAAGCCCTCGGACGCTTTTGCCCGCATGGCCCACCGCGAGATCGAGCGCGTGGAGCTGAGCGAGCTGGAAGGCCGGGTGACGGGCGTGTTGCTGACGCCGTACCCGCCGGGCATCCCGCTGCTGATTCCGGGCGAGCGTTTCAACCGCACCATTGTGGATTACCTGTTCTTCTCGCAGGAATTCAATGCGCGCTTCCCAGGCTTTGGGGTCGATATCCACGGCTTGGGTTCCGAGGTGCGTGAAGATGGTTCGGTGCGCTATTACGTGGACTGCATCCGGGAACGCGAGTGACGGAACAGTCAGGCATGGCCCCGGCTGCTGCGGGTCGGGGGCAGCCGCAATTCGATGTTGCCGTTTTGGGCGCGGGGGCGGCGGGCATGATGTGCGCTGCCGTGGCGGCCCAGCGTGGCCGCCGGGTGGTGCTGATCGACCACGCCTCCCGCCTGGCAGAAAAAATCCGCATTTCTGGCGGCGGGCGCTGCAATTTCACCAATATGGGCGCAGGCCCGGCCAATTATCTGTCTGCTAATCCGGCCTTTTGCCGTTCGGCGCTGGCCGGCTATACCCCGCAGGATTTTCTGGGGCTGGTGCGCAGCCACCGCATCGGCTGGCATGAAAAGCACAAGGGCCAGCTGTTTTGTGACGATAGCAGTGAAGACATTATCCGCATGCTGCGCGCCGAGTGCGATCAAGGCGGTGTGCGCTGGCGCATGGAAACCCGCGTGGCTGGCGTGCGCACGGATGGCGATGCGTTTGCGCTGGATACCAACGCCGGCGTCATCACGGCCGGGCGGGTGGTGGTCGCGACGGGGGGCATGGCCATTCCGCAGCTGGGCGCCACCGATTTCGGCCTGAAGCTGGCGCGGCAGTGGGGCTTGAAAATTATTGAGCCGCGTCCGGCTCTGGTGCCGCTGGTGTTTGATGCGGCTGACTGGAAACCGTATGCCGCCCTGGCGGGTGTCGCGGTCGAAGTCGGCATCGCGACGGGGCCAGCCAAACAAGGTGGGGCTTTTCTCGAAGATTTATTGTTTACCCACCGCGGGCTATCCGGCCCGGCCGTGCTGCAAATTTCCAGTTTCTGGGAACCGGGCGCGCCTATCAGTGTGGATCTGGCGCCTGCGCTGGACATGGAAGCCGAGTTGCTGGGCGCTAAATCCGGCAGCCGCCAGCAGTTGGGCACGGTATTGGCGCAATTGTGGCCACGGCGGCTGGCGGAACACTGGCTGTCTGCGCAGGCGGGTCTGCCCGAAGCTTTTGCAGCGCGTCTGGCGGATGTGCCGGACCGCCAATTGCGCCAGCTGGCCCAGGCGATTCAAGACTGGCGCCTGGTGCCTTCGGGCACGGCTGGCTACAAGAAGGCTGAAGTGATGCGCGGCGGCGTTGACACGCGGGAACTCAATCAGAAAACCATGGAAGCGCGGCGCGTGCCTGGCGTGCATTTCATCGGCGAAGCCGTGGATGTCACGGGCTGGCTGGGCGGGTACAACTTCCAGTGGGCCTGGGCTTCGGCCGTGGCTTGCGGCAAGGCTGTCTAGCGCTTGCGCCGCCGGGCCAGGCACCGGGCACGGCGGGGTATCCCCGCATCAGGTTACGAAACGATACGGATAGCGGGCGTAGCCGTTCAGACAGGATTGTTTTTATTAATGCGAAGCATTATTATTAACATGAATGTGCCTTGAACCTGTTCCGTGACCCAGGGGTAACCATGCATCAACCGTCCATGTTGGCTGAAACATCGTTTCCCGAGCGCTGCCCGCTGGATCCCTGGCGCCGTCTGACCGAGCGCGGCGACCGTGCCTTGGCGCGCGGCGACGGCCATTCCGCCATGACGCAATACCGTGCGGCGCTCAGTCTGGCCGACGCATGTTTCCCCCATATTGCAGATGCGGAAGCCGGCGCATCAGCGTTGTTTGCTTCCCACCGCAATCTTGCGCGGCTTTATGAAAGCCTGGGTCACTGCGACATGCAGATCGAACATGCTTGCGTGGCGTATGAAATCCTGGCTGAGGCAGCCCATGATGGCGCGCTGGCCCCAGGCTGGCGCGAGGCCTCGGTCCGCTGGGGCACGCTTGCCAAAGGGGTGCTGGCAGAGTTGCGGGGGCGCTTCCCTGGGCATGAACGTCTGCTAGCCTTGACCCTGCACTGATTAGGGCCGTCTAGGTCATTTTCCTGTTGATCGCGTATGCTTAAGGGTATGCGGCTGCTTGTCCGTTTGTGCGGATGAGTGGACGTTATGCCCCGGATTCTGCCATTATTGCAATGGCAAGAAGAGCAACGTTGCTGTAGTCCTGGAAGGGCGCACCGCGCCGGTCCAGCAGGCTGCGGCGGTAAAACAGGAGAATTCAATGGCTTATACCCTTCCCCCCCTTCCTTATGCTTACGATGCACTGGAACCGCACATCGACGCGGAAACGATGCAGATCCACCATACCAAGCATCACCAGACCTACATCAACAACGTGAATGCCGCGCTGGAAGGCGCCGGTATCGCCGAGCAGCCAGTGGAAGACCTGCTGCGCAATTTCTCCAGCCTGCCGCAAGCCGTGCAGGGCGCGGTGCGCAACAATGGCGGCGGTCACGCGAACCACTCGCTGTTCTGGACTGTCATGTCCCCCAATGGCGGCGGCGAGCCCACCGGCAAGCTGGGCGACGCCATCAAGAAAGATCTGGGCGGCTTTGACGCTTTCAAGGACGCCTTCATCAAGGCAGCACTGACGCGCTTTGGCAGCGGCTGGGCCTGGCTGACGGTGGACAAGGCCGGCAAGCTGGCTGTGGAAAGTAGCGCCAACCAGGATAGCCCCCTGATCGACGGCCGTACCCCTATCCTGGGCCTGGACGTCTGGGAGCACGCTTACTACCTGAAGTATCAGAACCGCCGCCCCGAGTACATCGGTGCTTTCTTCAACGTGGTGAACTGGGCCGAAGTGACCCGCCGCTACGAAGAAGCTCTGGCCGCCTGATGATGATTGCGCCTGCGCCGCTGACGGCGCAGGCGCAAGCGGGCATAGTTCCCGTCCAGCCATGCCCGGCTCAATGCCGGGCATGGCTTTTTCTTGCCGGCGTGACAGGCCTATCCTGTATGATCGCGGCTTGATTTCGAGATTACCGCCAAGAGGTGCCCAAGCATGCATATACCTGACGACAGACGATACGCCGCGACCCATGAATGGATTCTGCGTGATGGCGACAGCTGTATTGTGGGTATTTCCGACCCCGCGCAAGATCAGCTGGGCGACGTCGTGTATGTTGGCGATGTGCCGGTCGGGCAATCCCTGCAGGCCGGCCAGGTAGCCGGAGTGGTGGAATCCGTGAAAGCCGCGTCGGACATTCACGCGCCGGTGGCGGGGCGCGTCATTGAATTCAATGACACGCTGGCAGCAGATCCATCCGGCCTGAATAGCGATCCCTACACGACCTGGATTTTTCGTATCGTGCCCGATGCCATCGAGGATATCGACACGCTGCTGGATGCGGCAGGCTATGGCGCTGTGGCCAGCGGCAGTTGAAACGGCTTTGGGCGCAGACGCGGCAACTCAGGCCGGATGCGCGGGAAGCCTATAAAAAAAGCCTGATCTGGGAAGATCAGGCTTTTTTATGGTGCCGCCAAATGCTGGCGGCACTTTGCTTTTACGGCTGGGCGGGTTCGACCTGCTCTTCCTCGAAGCGGAATTCTTCCAGTTCGGGCGCGCTGTTTTGCGAGAAGTCAGGCGTGTCGATACCGCTGGCCAGCATGCCGAGCAGCAGAGGAATCATGAACGGCGGGACTTCCTCGCCATTGATGACCAGGCTGCCCTTTTCGAAGGTGACATAACCCGTGTACTTGCCGTTGTCGGCCAGGGACAGGGCGCCTTCTTCGACCAGGCTCTCCAGCGTGGCCGGCAGGGTTTCGTCAACGGTTTGCTTGGCGGCTTCCGGGCTGGCGCCATCGAGCACCAGGAAACGCTGATAAGCATCCGCCACCATGTTCTTGTCGAGCGTCAGCGTGGCGTGAATGCGTTGCAGAATTTCCGGGCCGGGCCGGGCCGGGTTTGCCGGTGCGGCGGTGTCAACGGCCAGTTCGATCGCCGATTGGCCGGCGGCGTTGGTGGCATTGAGCGTCACCAGCAGCTGCGGGGCTTGCTTGAGCAGGCCGATCAGGTTTTCCTGAACGCCGGGCATGCTGAGGATTTCGGCCGGATCCGTGATGTTGCGCAGCTTACCGCTGTCCATCAGCTCTTCATACGTCTTGCTGAGGCCTTGCAGGGCGGCGCCATCCAGACGGTTGATGCGGGCGTCCAGAACGACATCGCCGAACTGCTGCTGGCCGACAGTGATGCCATTGACCGTGTAGATAGCGTTCGCGTTGAATGCGTTCTTGCCTTCCAGTGCCACACCGGATTTGACTTCGATGCGCTTGACCAGAATGTTGCGGTCGGTATCGCCGTCGATGTTTTCAATGGCGATGCCATCCACGGACAGCGAGCTTTCGCCCACGCCGATTTCAAACGCGCTGCGCTGGGTCTTGGCAGTGAAGTCCATCTTGCCGAAGGCCAGCTGGAAGGGGTTGGCTTCCTGCGGGGCAACGACCTTAAGGCCCGCGCTGCCGCCCTTGGCATCCCATTCCTGGCCGTCGGTCGAGGCTGTGCCAGCCAGGCTCAGGCCGGCAAAGTCAATCGTAACGTCATCGGCCGTGTGCTTGAAGGGCGAGATGCTCCAGTCAAAGGTGATGCTGTCACCAAAACCGATGCGGGTATAACCGATGAACGGTTCCTTGTCGCCGAAGTAGGTCTTGAGCTTGGTCGCTTTGGGGTCATTGGTATCCACGGTCGTCTGGCTGAAGGCCAGTGCCGGCGCGAACATGCCGTGGCTCAGGGCCGCCCAGGGCAAGGGGCCGTGGCTGATGGCATCATGCAGCGTCAGGGTTTCTTCCTGGCCGCGGATGCCGACAAGGTAACGCGCTTCGCTGGAGAAAATGCCGCGCTCATAGCTGGCCTTTTCAATGTAGGGCGGCGAGTCGATGCCATTCAGGGCAAACTCCGATGCCAAACGGGTATTCAGGCGCGTGATCTGGGTATCCACCATCTTTTCGATCTTGGTGCCGATATACCAGGAGCTGCCGACATAGGCGACGGCCAGTACGCCGACAACGGCGATGGCAATGGGGGTTTTCTTCATGGTCGAAGGGGTTCCTTGTTGCGGAGATTGAGTTCCGGATGGCTATCAGGGGGCTGTCGGCGGCGCATTGCGCTCATAGACGACAAAGTCGTATTCATAGCCATTTTCAGTTTGCCGTTCACTGCGAGATGTTTCTTTCCACTCGCCCGCCGGCAGCGGGGGGAAGTAGGCATCGCCTTCGATGCTGGCGCGGACTTCGGTGGCAACAATGCGCCGGGCAAGGGGCAGGGCGAGCTGGTAGATTTGTGCGCCGCCGATGATATAAGGCGATGCCCCTGCAGCGCAAGCTGCCAAAGCGGCTTCCAGTGACGGATAGACGCTGGCGCCGGCGGCCTCGTAACAAGAGTTACGGCTGATCACAATATTCTGCCTGCCGGGCAAGGGACGTCCCAGGGATTCCCAGGTGTTGCGGCCCATGATGATGGGCTGTCCCAGGGTGGTACGTTTGAAGTGCGCCAGGTCGCCCGGCAGCCTCCAGGGCAGGGTATTGTCGCGTCCGATGACGCGGTTGGCGGCATAGGCCACGATAAGAGTGGGGGCGGCGGGCAGGGCGGGCATCAGGTGTCTCGTCGTGCAGGGGAAGCTGGGGTTCAGGCGGGCCGCGCCGGCATGTTCAGACGGCGACAGCGCCTTTGATATGCGGATGGCTTTGGTAGTCGGCAATGCGGAAGTCTTCCAGCGCATAGTCGAACAGACTGGCGGGCTGGCGCAGGATTTCCAGGCGCGGATAGGGATAGGGGTCGCGCGACAATTGCAGGGCAACCTGTTCTTCATGATTGCTATAGATATGGCAATCGCCGCCAGTCCAGACGAAGTCGCCGGGCTGCAGTCCGGTTTGCTGGGCCACCATATGGGTCAGCAGGGCATAACTGGCGATATTGAAGGGCACGCCCAGGAAAATATCGGCGCTGCGCTGATAGAGCTGGCAGGACAGGCGGCCGTCCGCAACATAGAACTGGAACAGCGCATGGCAGGGAGGCAAGGCCATATTCTGGATTTCCGCGACATTCCAGGCCGAGACAATCATGCGGCGGGAATCGGGCGTCGAGCGGATCTGTTCCAGGACCTGGTTGATCTGGTCGATGTGGCCGCCGCTGGGGGTGGGCCAGGAACGCCATTGCACGCCATACACCGGCCCGAGGTTGCCATCGGCATCGGCCCACTCGTTCCAGATGCTGACCCCGCGCTCTTGCAGCCAGCGCACATTGCTGTCGCCCCGCAGAAACCAGAGCAGCTCAAGAATGATGCTCTTGGTGTGGAGTTTTTTAGTCGTAATCAGCGGAAAGCCCTGCGACAGGTCGAAACGCATCTGGTAGCCGAAGACCGAGCGCGTGCCGGTACCGGTGCGGTCCGTCTTGAGCGTTCCATTTTCGTGAACGTGGCGCAGGAAGTCTTCGTACTGGCGCATGGCTTCTAATTGTCCTGGGGATGAGTGTCAACGATATCCAGCGACCAGCTCAATTCGGCGGTTTTGCCGAGCATGGCCGAGGCCGAGCAGTATTTGTCGTGCGACAGAGTGACGGCGCGTTCGACGGCGGCGCGCGGCAGGTTGCGGCCGGTCACGGTGAAATGAAAGTTGATGCGCGTGAAAACCTTGGGGTCTGTCTCAGCGCGCTCGCCCTGGAGCGTCACCCGGCAGCCGCTGATGGCATGGCGGCCGCGTTTGAGAATCAGGACCACGTCGTAGGACGCGCAACCGCCGGCGCCAGCCAGCAGCAATTCCATGGGGCGCGGCGCCAGATTGTTGCCGCCGCCTTCAGGCGCGCCATCCATGGCAGTGACATGGCCGCTACCTGTGCGTGCCACAAACAGCATACCGTCGGGGCCGCCCCAGTCGATGGTGCATTCCATGGTGATGAAACCTTTTCAGCGAGTGTGGTGGGATGACGACATCATAACCTTGAGGCGAAATCCGGCATAGACGGGGGCTTTGATGCGTTGCGCAAGCAGGGGAAACCCGACAGGTAGCAAGGGGCCGTGAAGTCAGGTCCCATGGGGCTGTCTAGGGGGAGGGAAAGCCCAGGGATCGTTTTTCAGGGTTATCCCTCTTGTGATTTTCGTGTCGGATAACTCGAATTTTTCCGACAAAAATGGTGCGATGCAGCGTATTTTGGAAATAAGCTTTTGCAATCAAACGTTAGTGGACTGCACAGGGTTCTTGCGTTGCACCAAAAACTGTTTTAATATTCAACACATGGATGCAGCAGATGAAGCGGCGCGGTGAAAAACCCCGGTTCATTCAGGGCAGGTTCTACAGGGAAAGTCCCTAGGGCCTGCGAAGCCTGACAGGCATGCCACGGTTGTCTCCTCCACCCTCCTCCTTTGGTGGATTTGGCCCGAGATTGAAAAATCTCGGGCCTTTTTTTTGCCTGTTGAGAGCCTCATTTCCGGCGGCATGTGCAGCGGATCAGGTATTACGGTGAATTCAGCAGGTTCTGATGGCGGGGGCATGCTTTTGTCAAAAATCAGCAGAGCCGATGCTTTTTTGCTCATATAGGTGATGTATGGCCTGAGCAGGCGCAGTAGAATGGGCCGCCATTGCGATTCCTCGTGCGCAATCCAAGTTTGGCTGCGCATGGCGAACGCCGCGTGCGCGCATGGGCGTCTGTGTCTATTTGTTCGTGTTGTTGCGCAAATGCAACTTTACGGGAACCAGAGTGCAGCGTTGCTTTCCAATACTGCTCTGGGCATTTATCGGGGGACTGTGTGACCTGGCTATCCATTTGTGTCGTGGCATTTGTGGTCGGAGGGCTGATTGTGGCTTCCGAGCGCTGGCATGGCGCATTTACCGGTGATGCGGATCTGAACAAGCCGCAGGCATCCCATAGCCGCGCGACGCCGCGCGTGGGTGGTCTGGCCGTCCTGGCCGGTTCGCTGGCGGGTCTGCTGGTGCTTGGGCCGGGGAACATGACGCTGGGCTGGCTGTGGCCGGCGTTATTCGTGTCCGCGCTGCCCGTATTCGTGGCCGGCCTGCTGGAAGACATTACCAAGGATATCGGCGCCAGCAAGCGTTTGCTGGCGGCCTTTCTGTCCGCAGCCATCGCCTGGTGGCTGCTGGGCGGCGTGAGCCGCGTCGGTATCGGCTGGGCGGATGCCATCCTGGCCTATTGGCCGATCTCACTGGTGTTCACCATGTTCGCTGTCGGCGGCTGCACGCATGCGCTGAATATCGTGGACGGCATGAATGGCCTGGCAGGCATGGTGGCGACGCTGATCGCCGTGTCGCTGGCCTTGGTGGCCCTGCAGGTGGGCGATATGCCGATTTCGATGATCGCGGCGGCGCTGGCTTCGGCCACCCTGGGTTTCCTGGTCTGGAACTTTCCGTTCGGACGAGTCTTCCTCGGTGATGGCGGGGCCTATTTCCTGGGCTTCATGCTGGCCGAACTGGCCGTGCTGCTGGTGGTGCGCAATCCGTCTGTGTCGCCGTTTTATGCGCTGGCTGTTCTGTTCTATCCGATTTTCGAAACGATTTTTTCGATCTGGCGCCGCCGTTTCAAGCGTGGCGTCCCGGTAGATCAGCCGGATGCCCTGCATTTGCATCAATTGGTTTTCCGCCGGCTGGTGCGCTCCACATTCAGCCGCCATCGCCGCCAGGAAGTGCCGGCCTTTTGTAATGCCATGACCTCCCCCTATCTGTGGGTGCTGACGCTGGTGGTACTGGCGCCGGCCACGCTCTGGTGGGATAACGCCTGGGCATTGTGCGGCGGCATGCTGGCGTTTGCGGCGGCGTATATCTGGCTGTACTCGCGCCTGGTGTCCTGGCGCCGTCCCCGCTGGCTTCTGTTGCCGTCGGCTAACCGCCAGCGGCGTTGAATCACATATTGAAAAGCTTGCTGCATGGGCGGCAGGGAGGATGATCTTGTTACTGAACGAAGTGAAGTTGGCCGTAGTCGGTCTGGGTTATGTCGGTTTGCCGCTGGCAGTAGAGTTCGGCAAAAAGCGCTCGGTTCTTGGTTTCGATATCAATGCGGCGCGTATCGCTGAATTGAAGCAGGGCAAGGATCACACCCTGGAAGTCAGCGAAGAGGAACTGGCCGAAGCCGCCCAGCTGCGTTTTTCGGCAGACAAATCCGAACTGGCGCAGGCCAATGTCTATATCGTGACGGTGCCCACGCCCATCGACGACTACAAGCGCCCGGACTTGACGCCGCTGATCAAGGCGAGCGAGACGATAGGCGGCGTGCTCAAGCGCGGCGATATCGTGATCTACGAATCGACGGTCTATCCAGGCGCGACGGAAGAAGACTGCGTGCCGGTGCTGGAGCGGGTATCGGGCCTGAAGTTCGGCACGGACTTCCATGCCGGTTACAGCCCTGAGCGCATCAACCCGGGTGACAAGCAGCACCGTGTCAGCACCATCAAGAAAGTAACCTCGGGCTCGAACCCGGAAGTGGCCGAGCTGGTGGACCAGCTGTATGGCTCCATCATCGTGGCGGGCACGCACAAGGCGCCCAGCATCCGCGTGGCGGAAGCGGCCAAGGTCATCGAAAACACGCAGCGCGACGTGAACATCGCGCTGATCAACGAACTGGCGCTGATCTTCAACCGCATGGGTATTGATACCGAAGCGGTGCTGCAGGCCGCCGGCACGAAGTGGAACTTCCTGCCTTTCCGTCCGGGCCTGGTGGGCGGCCACTGCATTGGTGTGGACCCTTACTACCTGACGCACAAGGCGCAGGCCATCGGTTATCACCCGGAAATCATTCTGGCGGGCCGCCGCCTGAATGATGACATGGGCCGCTATGTGGTGTCGCAGCTGGTCAAGGCGATGATGAAGAAGCGCATCCAGGTGCAGGGCGCCCGGGTGCTGCTCATGGGCCTGACCTTCAAGGAAAACTGCCCGGACCTGCGCAACACGCGTGTGGTGGACATCGTCAAGGAACTCAAGGAATACAACGTCGAAGTGGATGTGTACGATCCCTGGGTGGATCCGGCCGAAGCGCAGCATGAATACGGCATCACGCCGGTGGCCAAGCTTGCTGAAGACCAGTACGACGGTATCATCCTGGCCGTGTCGCATCACCAGTTCGTGGAAATGGGCGCCGCAGCCATCCGCAAACTGGGCAAGTCCGCCCACGTCTTGTATGACTTGAAATATGTATTGTCGGCAGATGAAGCCGATCTTCGCTTATAAGAGGTATTCATGACCCGTTTCGAATCCGTACAGGCAGCACTGAAGCAGACGCCCCGTACCTGGCTGGTGACCGGCGCAGCCGGTTTCATCGGTTCCAACCTGCTGGAAAAACTGCTCAAGCTTGACCAGACCGTGGTCGGGCTGGATAACTTTGCCACCGGTTATCAGCGTAATCTGGATGAAGTCCAGGCGCGGGTGACACCGGCGCAATGGGCGCGTTTCCAGTTTATCGAGGGTGATATTCGCGACATCGAAACCTGCCAGCGCGCAGCGGCAGGTGTCAACCATATCCTGCACCAGGCTGCCCTGGGTTCGGTGCCGCGTTCGCTGGCGGATCCGGCAACCACCAATGCGGTGAATATTTCGGGTTTCCTGAATATGCTGATCGCAGCCAAGGAAGCCGAGGTGGATAGCTTTGTCTATGCGGCTTCCAGCTCGACTTACGGCGATCACCCGGGCCTGCCCAAAGTGGAAGACCTGATCGGCCGCCCGCTGTCGCCGTATGCCGTGACCAAGTACGTCAACGAACTGTACGCGGATGTCTTTGGCCGCGCCTATGGCGTGAAAAGCGTAGGCTTGCGCTATTTCAACGTCTTTGGCCCCCGCCAGGACCCGGACGGCGCTTATGCGGCGGTGATTCCGAAGTGGGTGGCTTCGATGATTCGCGATGATGAGCTGTTCATCAATGGCGACGGCGAAACCAGCCGCGACTTCTGTTTTGTCGATAATGCGGTGCAAGCCAATATCCTGGCTGCGGTGGCGGAGGACGATAGCCTGAATCAGGTCTATAACGTTGCCGTCAACGCGCGTACCTCGCTCAACGAGCTGGTTGAAATCCTGCGCGACGCGTTGCGCAGCAACGGCGTGGACTATACGAAGGCCGCTGTACACCGCGACTTCCGTGCGGGCGATGTGCGCCATTCGCAAGCCGATATCGGCAAGGCCCAGCGTTTGCTTGGCTACGCGCCGACGGCGACGATTCGCGAAGGTGTTGAGCAGGCCATGCCCTGGTACATCGGCTTTCTGCGCTAAGCCGGCGCGGTAGCGGGAAATCTTCATTTTGTCTCGGTTCCGCCCTCGCTTGCACCCGGATCATCTCCGGGTGCTCAAAGGCGCTTCCCGGGTAGCGTTTTTCTTGCTGCTGGGCAAGGCGATGGGCGCCTTCAAGGAAATGGCGGTCGCCTATCGCTACGGCGTCAGCGCGGCGGTGGATGCGTACCAGTTCACCATGACCATGGCGACATGGCTGCCGGTGACGCTGGTGGGCGTGTTGTCCGTGGTGTTGATACCGGTGCTGGTGCAGGGCCGGCGCGGCAACCTGGAAGAACGCCGCTTATTTATTCGTGAGTTGACAGGCTGGGGGGCGTTTCTGGCCCTGTTGCTGGCCGTCCTGACCTGGCTGCTGTGGCCCTGGGTCATGCAGGTTGCCGGGCAAGGTTTGTCCGAAGCCACGCGAGATTTTTCTGACACCTTGATTCTGGGCTTTGCGCCGATTGCGGCCTTGACGGTCTGGTCCGGCCTGAGCGCCGCACGATTGCGGGCGTATGAACGCCATGTGAACACGCTGCTTGATGGCGTGCCGGCGCTCTTGCTGCTGGCTTGTGTACTGTTGCTGGCGCCTGCCGTGGATGATGTGCGGCCGTTGCTCTGGGGTTCGCTGCTGGGATTCATTCTGCAGGCGGTTTGGCTCGCCTGGCTGGCCAGGCGCGCAGATGGCGTGCTGGCCTTGCCCTCGCTGCGGCGTTCCTCGCCACGCTGGCATGGCATCATGGAAGCGGCTGGCGTGATGCTGATCGGGCAGGTAGCCATGAGTTTTGTCGGCCCGATAGATCAATATACGGCGGCCAATCTAGGCCAGAATGCCAACGCGACGCTGGGGTATGCGGCACGCCTGCTGGCCTTGATCCTGGGAATAGGGGCTGTGTCCGTCGGGCGGGCGGCCTTGCCGGTGCTGGCGGATATTCAGAACCGGGGAGAGGCGGAGCAGGCCCGCACCATGGCCTTGAAATGGTCGATGGCCATGATCGCAGCCGGTGTGCTGGCGGTTTTGCTGGGCTGGCTGCTGGCCCCCTGGGGAGTGCGTTTCCTGTTTGAACGCGGCGCTTTTACGGCGCAGGACACTGTTATCGTAACGGAAGTCTTCCGCTGGGGGCTGCTGCAGCTGCCGTTCTATTTTGGCGTGCTGGTATTGGTGCAATTACTGGCCAGCCAACGGCGCTACCGCATCATGGCGGCAATCGCCGTCGCCAATTTCGCCGTCAAGGCGGTGATGAATCTTGTCCTGGCACCTGTGATGGGGGTGGCCGGCATTATGCTGGCGACGGTCATGATGTATGCCAGTTCCTTTACCTGCTATGCCATCGTTGCCTGGCGCAGCCAGCCTGTTGCTTCGGAACAGGCAGGGGCGGCCAGGCCACCACGGAGTCGTCAATGAACCGGAAAGCGAACGATATGCTGACGGCGCAGCGTGCGGGGCAGCCCCGACGCTTGCTGATCTTCATCCATTCCCTGCGCGGCGGAGGCGCCGAGCGTGTGGCGGCCGAGCTGGCCGCGCAATGGGCGCGCCGCGGCTGGCAGGTGACGGTGGTGACGCAGACCGATACCGTCGATGATGCCTACCCCTTGCAGTTGGGCGTACGCCGTGAAGTGCTGGGCACGGCGGGTTCGAGTGGCGGCGGCTGGAACGGGATGATGGCGAATGTGCGCCGCTTGCGCCGCTTGCGGCGCCTGCTGCAGGAGCGCAAGCCCGATATCGTGCTGGGCATGATGCGTACCTCGTCCATTTTGGCGATTCTGGCGGCGCGCGGCCTGCCATGCCGGGTGCTGGCCACGGAGCATACGCACCCCCCGGCCCAGCCTATCAGCCGGCTCTGGCGCTGGCTGCGGCGCCGCAGCTATCCTAAGGCCAGCCGTGTGGTGGCCTTGACGCGCAGCACTGCCAATTGGCTGGAAAGTCATATTCCCGGGACACGGACGGCGGTTATTCCCAATCCGGTGCAATGGCCGCTGACGGATATGTCTCCCTGGGTGGCGCCGCCGCCAGCTGGCCGCAAGGTGTTGCTGGCTGTCGGGCGCCTGCATTACCTGAAGGGCTTCGATATTCTGCTCGAAGCATTCGCCAACGTTGCGGACAAGCACCCTGACTGGGATCTCTGGATTGCCGGGGAAGGCAACGAACGGACGGCGCTGGACCTGGCGCTGGAGCGGCTGGGCTTGCGCGGACGGGTGCATTTGCCCGGGCGGGTGGGCAATATCGGTGACTGGTATCAGCGGGCCGACCTGTATGTGCTCAGTTCACGCGTGGAAGGCCTGTCCAACACGCTGCTGGAAGCAATGGCCAGCGGTTGCGCTGTGCTGGCTTGCGATTGCGATACCGGACCGCGAGAAATCATTCAGCATGAGGTTGATGGGGTGCTGGTGCAGCCTGCAGGCGATAGCGCCGCGCTGGCGCAGGCCCTGGACGCATTGATGCCAGATGACGAGCGCCGCGCGCGGCTGGCTCAGGCGGGTTTGTCCGTGCGTGAGCGTTTCTCTGTGGAAAGCATATTGGGGCGTTGGGAAAATCTGTTTGAGGAAGTCAGCGCAGAGCCGCTGCCGCCTGCCCGATGAAAATCCTTTTCCTGTTGAGCTCTATGCATGGGGGCGGCGCCGAGCGTGTGGCGGCGACGCTGGCCAATGCCTGGACGTCACGGGGGGATGATGTCGTGCTGATGCCGACGTATTCCGGGCGTGGTGAGTGTGTTTATGAGGTATCGGGCAGCGTGCGCATGGTCTGGTTGGCAGACCAGCGCGGCGCAGGCAGCGGGCCGCTGCGCGGACTGCGGCGCTTGTGCGCGTTGCGGCGCTTTATTCGCCGTGAAAAGCCCGATGTGATCGTTTCCTTTTTGACGAATGTGAATGTGGCGGCGGTGCTGGCCAGCCTGGGCAGCCGAATCCCGGTGATTGTTTGTGAACGGACGCATCCTGCAGCCGGGCATAACGTCAGCCCGACGCTGGCGCGCGTGCGGCGCTGGTGCTATCCGCGTGCCAGCGCGGTGACGGTGCAGACCGAGGCGGCAGCCGATTGGATGCGGCAGAACCTACCGGCTTGCCGGCGTCTGGCGGTGATGCCCAATCCGTTGCCGGAAGCGTTGTTGCGGCGCTCTTTGCCTTTGCATCCCGAGACGCGAGAGGAACCCGCGCCTGTCTTGATGGCCATGGGCAGGCTGACACGCGCCAAGCGCTTTGATTTACTGATTGATTGCTTCGCGCAGCTGGCGCTCCGTTATCCCGCCTGGCGTCTGCGTATCTGGGGCGAGGGGCCTCTGCGGCCTGCCTTGCAGGAACAGATAGATAGTCTGGGCATGGGTTCCCGCGTGGAGCTGGCCGGCCGGACCTCCCAGCCCTGGGATGCGCTGGCGGAAGGCGATGCGTTTGTCCTGAGTTCCGAAGTGGAAGGTTTCCCCAATGCCCTGCTGGAAGCCATGGCGCTGGGCCTGCCCTGTGTGACCGTGGATTGCCCCTCGGGGCCGGCGGAAATGACACGCCAGGGTGAGGATGCGCTGCTGGTGCCGCCGGGCGATTCGCAGGCGCTGGAAGCGGCCTTGGCGCGGGTGATGGCGGATGCCTCGCTGCGCGAAACACTGGGCTTGCAGGGCGCACGCCAGGTGCGGGAGCGTTACAGCCTGGAAGCGGTACTGGCGCGGTGGGATGCGCTGTTTGCGGAATTGGGTGTCGTGGCAGCAGCCTGAGCGCGCGCTGCCTGGCATGCTTGCCCGCCGGCCAGCAAACGACAAGGAGTCAAAGCAGATGAATGAACGAAGCGGAGAAGCTGCTCAGGCAGAGATGAGGGCCGGGCAGCTGCGTGTCGTGCATGTGATCGGAGGGCTGGGCCAGGGCGGCGCCGAAGCCGTTTTATTGCGTCTGGTGCAGGCCAGCGCGGCCGCGAACCGGCACACGGTGATATCCCTGTCTGACGAAGGTGTGTATGGAGCGCCGCTGCGCGAAGCCGGCGCCGAGGTCATTGTCCTGGGCGCGACGCGCGGCAGCGGCATGTGGGGAGCCTTCCGGCAATTGCGCAAGCTGCTGCGCAGCTTGCAGCCGGATGCGGTGCAGACCTGGATGTATTACGGCAATGTGATTGGCGGCCTGGCCGCGCGCAGTGTCGGCCTGAATAATGTGGTCTGGGGGATACGCAATGCAGGCGTCAGCCTGGAAAAAAGCAGCCGCCTGGCACGTCTGGCCTTTCATCTGGGCGCATGGAGTTCGGCCTGGTTGCCCAGACTGATTATTTGTTGCGCGCAGGATGCGCGCATGCGTCATGAGCAGGCCGGTTATGTTGGCGAGAAACTCGTCACCATTCCCAATGGCTATGATCTCGCCCGCTTCGCGCCTGATGCGGCGGGACGGGTCCGTTTGCGGCAGGAATGGCAGGTGGGGCCGGACACTTGGCTATTTGGCTGCGTGGCGCGCTGGGATCCGCTCAAGGACCATACCAATTTGCTGGAGGCTTTCGCCCGTTTGCGGCAGACCTATCCTGATGCGCCTTTGCGTTGCGTGCTGGTGGGCCGTGATATGGATGCGGGCAATCCGGCGCTGGCAACGCTGCTGCAGCGTCTGGGCTTGCAGGATGCCGTGATTCTGGCAGGGCCGAGCCAGGATATTCCGGCGGTCATGAGCGCGCTGGATACCCATGTCCTGTCCAGTCTGGCGGAAGGTTTTCCCAATGTGGTGGCCGAAGCCATGGCTTGCGGCACCCCGGTCGTCGTGACGGATGTGGGCGATGCGGCGGCAATCGTCGGCCAGGATGGCTGGATAGTGCCTGCCAGAGATCCCGAGGCGCTCGCGCAGGGCATGGCGCAGGCCTGGCAGGCGCGAGGCAGCGGGGCAGAGCAGGGCCGGGCCAGTGTGACGGCACGCTTTGGCCTGGCGCAGATGGCGCAGCGCTATGGTGAGGTCTGGGAAGGCTTGCGCGAGCGCCAGGGCCTGTCCGCTTTGCGGCGCCGCGTCTGCGGCGAGCCGGTTCCGCTGCGGCGGCCCCGCCGTGTGATGTATGTCGTCAATAATCCGGCATTTTTCCTGTCGCACCGTCTGCCGCTGGCGCAAGCGGCGCTGGCGCGGGGCGATGAGGTGCATCTGGCGACCATGCCTGGCGCCAGCGTGCCGGAAGTGCTGGCATTGGGATTGGTTCATCACAGCCTGCCCATGACACGCAGCGGCGGCAACCCCCTCCAGGAATTGCGCACGCTAGGGTCGATATGGCGTTTGTTCCGGCGGGTGAAGCCGGATATCGTGCATCTGGTCACGATCAAGCCGGTGCTTTATGGCGGCATTGCCGCGCGTTTGGCCGGTGTGCCGGGCATGGTTGCCGCGATTTCAGGCCTGGGTTTTCTTTTCATGGGCAAAAGCGGCTGGAAGCGGCGTATCGCCTTGCAGCTCTATCGTTGCGCATTGGGGCATCGCAATAGCCGGGTGATTTTCCAGAATGAGGAAGATCGGGACGCGTTGCTGCAGGCCGGTGCCGTTAGGCCCGCCCAGGTTGTCATGATTCGCGGCTCGGGTGTCGATTTGCAGCGCTATCCCGCTTTGCCTGAGCCTGATGGCCCGGTGCGTGTCGTGATGGCAGCCCGTTTGCTGCGCGACAAGGGGGTGGAAGAGTATGTGGCGGCGGCCCGCCAGTCTGCCGCTGCCGGAGCGGGGGTGCAATGGTTGCTGGCGGGGCAGCCCGATCCGGGCAATCCGGCCTCGGTCACCGAGGACGATGTGGCAGGGTGGCGCGCTGAAGGCGCGGTGGAGGTTCTGGGTGAACGGCATGATATTGCCGCCTTGTACGCCTCCGCGCATATTGTCGCGTTACCGTCCTATCGTGAAGGCTTGCCGAAATCGCTGGTCGAGGCGGCTGCTTGTGGCCGTGCGGTCGTCACCACGGATGTGGCGGGTTGCAGGGACGCTATCACGCCGGGCGTGACCGGTGTGCTTGTACCGGTGAAAGATGCCGCCGCCTTGGCCCGCGCGGTCATGGAACTGGCGCATGACGCTGAGCAGCGCCGGGAAATGGGGCGGCAGGGCCGTTTGCTGGCAGAGGCGGAATTTGATATCCGCAAAATCGTGCAGATGCATCTGGCGATTTACGACGCGGTTTCGCCACGGCAGCTGGCGGCGCCAGCTGCCTGAGGCATCACCTCGGCTGCCGCCGGGGTTTACTGGGCTTTGCTGAACAGCACGCGGTAGATCAGGCCGCCGATGATGCCGCCAACCAGCGGGACCAGCCAGAAGACCCACAGCTGTTCCACGGCCCAGGTGCCCTGGAACAGCGCGACGCCGGTGCTGCGCGCCGGGTTGACCGAGGTGTTGCTGACCGGGACGCTGATCAGGTGAATCAGGGTCAGGGCCAGGCCAATCGCAAGCGGCGCGAAGCCGGCAGCGGCAGTCTTGTCGGTGACCCCCATGATGATGAGCAAAAAGAAGGCCGTGAGAATCAGCTCGGCGATGACGACGGCTTGCAGCGAGTACTGGCCGGGCGAGTGTTCGCCATAGCCATTCGAGGCAAAGCCGCTCGCGGTAGCGTCAAAACCGACTTTGCCGCTGGCGATCAGGTAGAGCGCTGCGCCCGCCAGCAGGCCGCCGATGACTTGGGCGATGATGTAGGGAATGACCTCGCCGCACTTGAAGCGGCCGCCAGCCCACAGGCCCAGGGTGACGGCAGGGTTGAAGTGGCCGCCGGAAATAGGGCCGACGGCATAGGCCATGGTCAGCACGGTCAGGCCGAAGGCCAATGCGACGCCAGCAAAGCCGATACCCAGTTCGGGAAAGGCAGCGGCAAGAATGGCGCTGCCGCAGCCACCGAACACCAGCCAGAATGTGCCGAAGAGTTCGGCACCCAGACGCTTGAACATATTTGACTCCTGCGAAGGGAAATTTCAGATAACTCCGACGCAGATCATATGGATTGGTGTTCCTGGCAGGGGGCAGCCGATGTCAATGAGTGAAAAGAAAAATGCAATAAATGTCAGGAATTTCTCTTAATTCCATTTATTTCACATTGAGTAGGCGAAATCCGTACAGAGGGATGCCGCGGCTATCCCTCTTGAGGCAGCCTGGATCAGCGGCTGGCTGCGTCCGGTTTGCGGCGCAGGCGCGCGGCGCCCAGCAGCACCAGCAGCAAGGCAATGACGGCGAGTACCGGGGTGTTGCCGGTGCGGGCATAAGGAGTCAGCCCGCTGCGGCCTTGCACCGTGGCGTACAGGGTGCCGACCGATGCGGTGGGCAGGCTGTGCTGGACCTGGCCGCGCTCATCGACAATCGCCGTGGCGCCGGTATTGGTGGCGCGCAGCATGGGCCTGGCGGTTTCCTGAGCGCGCAGGCGCGACATTTGCAAGTGCTGGCGCAAGGCCCAGCTGCTGCCGAACCAGCCCAGGTTGCTGAAGTTGGCCAGCAAGGTGGCGCCATTGCGCACGGCAGGCAGAAGTTCTTCGCCAAAGACGTCTTCGTAGCAGATATTGGCGGCGACAGACTGTCCGTGGGCCGGGAAGGGCGGCTGGGAGATGTCCCCGCGATTGAAGTCGCCCAGGGGCATTTCCATCATATCGACAAACCAGCGGAAGCCTGCCGGGATGAATTCGCCGAAGGGCACCAGGTGTTGCTTGTCGTAGTGTTCAGCCGGGGTGCCGGCAAATAGCGCGTCCAGATCTGTCTCGGCGTGCAGGGAAACAATGCTGTTGGTGTAGCGGTCGGGCGGGCCGGAATAGAGCGGGACACCCATCAGCACCACCGCTTCATGGTTGGCCGCAAGGTCACGCCATTGCTCCCAGAACGCCATGGGCAATTGATGCTGGAAGAGCGGAATCATGGTTTCCGGCAGCAAGACCAAGTCCGCCCCTTGTTCGCTTTCCAATGCGGCCGCGCTCATCTGCAAATGGGTTTGCAGCGCGTTCACGATATGAATGGGGTCGAATTTGATGTCTTGCCCGATATTGCCTTGCACCAGCGCCACGCGTAGCGGTTCGCCGTCCGCATGGCTCCATTCGACGCGTGCCAGCAGGGGGCCAGCCGCGGCAGTCACCAGCGCCAGACCCAGTGCCGGCCAGCGCCGCCGCAGGGCCAGTGTGCCTGCGGGCAGGCAGACCAGCAGGGCTGCGCTGGAAAATGCGGCCCAGAATGCGACGGTATAGGCGCCGCCGAGAATCGCCCAGCCGGCATAAGGGCCATCGACTTGGGCATACGCCGCATTGAGCCACGGAAACCCGGTGAAGAGCGTGCCGCGCAGCCATTCGGCGCCGGTCCACGCCGCGCTCCAGGCCAGAATGGCGGGCAAGCCCAGTCCGTCAGGCGCCAGCCAGCGCGTAAGCAGGGCCGCCAGGCCGAAATAAAGCGCCATGACCGCAGCCAGTGCGACGACGGCAGCGACTGCCAGGGGCGCCGGGATGCCGCCAAAGGTGTGCAGACTGATGTAAATCCAGTAGGTGCCCAGCGCGAAGAATACGGTGCCAAACAGCCAGGCGTCACGCGCGGCGCGCCATGGCGTCGGTGCCAGCAAGGTATGCCGGGCCAGCAGGCCCAGGCCCAGCCACTGCGCGCAGGGCAGCAGCCAGGCAGGCAGCGGCCCGGGCGCGAAAGCCAGGGCGTAGAGCAAGGCGCCCGCCAACAGCCAGGGCAGGCGGTTGAGGGGAGCATCCGGGAGCCGGGAGAGATTCATCGTGTCAGCAAGGAGTAGGCTGGGGGCGGGCGCCAGGGCAACAGGCTGGCTGGCGTCAGCGCGTTTCCTTGGCTGCCGGGTCGGCCGGCGGCGTGGCCTGGCGCGATACACGCAGCCATAAAGCACGGCGGGCATCGGCACGCAGGACTTCGAACAGCAAATCGTCATGGCTGTGGCGGTCGCCGCGGCGCGGGATGCGGTCCAGCTCATCGGCCAGCCAGCCGCCGACGGTGTCGTAGTCGTCGGTGGGCAGGTCGGCGTGCAGGGCTTCGTTGAAGTCCTCGATTTCCGTCGTGGCTTCGATGCGCCAGGAACTGGCGCTTTCGGGGAAGATGGTCGGCGTATCGGCATCGAATTCGTCTTCGATATTGCCGACGATTTCTTCCAGAACATCTTCCATGGTCACCAGGCCCGAGATGCCGCCATGCTCATCAATAATCAGAGCGAGATGGCTGCGCTTGTTGCGGAAGTCACGCAACAGGACGGTCAGGGGTTTGGATTCGGGGATGAAGATGGCAGGGCGCAGCAGGCTGCGCAAATCGAGCTTGGGATCGTGCGTCAGACGCAGCAGATCCTTGGCCATCAAAATGCCGATGATGTTTTCCTTGTCGTCTTCATAGACGGGAAAACGGGAGTGCGTGGTTTCCTGAACGGCGGACAGCATCGCCGGAACCGGCGTGGCGATATTCAGCATGTCGATGCGCGAGCGCGGCACCATGACATCACCCGCAGTCAATTCGGAAACTTCCAGCACGCCATTGAGCATGGAAAGGGTATCCGGGTCGAGCAACTGGTGTTCTTGGGCGGCGGCAATCAGCGCCTTGACGTCCTCCAGGCTGTCCAGCTCGATATGCTGGCGCGAAAACAGCCTGTGGAACAGGGATTTGGCGGGGGTGGATTTGCGTTCCGAATGGTCGGAACTGGTTGCAGGATAAGGGTCTGACATCGTCCTGAGGACTGATTATGGGAAAACCAGCATAACCCAATAAAAGCGGGGATATGTGGTGATTTATGAGCAAATACGAGAAAACCCCGAAATATTTACCAGATATTTAAGGTTCTTGCCAGTTGCGCGGGATAGCGGCCGCGCCCGGCAGGAGGGCAGCCGCTCGTCCTCAGCGCGGGGCGTAGGGGTCGGGCAGGCCCAGACGGGCGAGGATACGCGTTTCCAGCGCTTCCATGTATTCGGCCTCATCTTCTTCGATATGGTCGTAGCCCAGGGCATGCAAGGCGCCATGCACAGTCAGGTGCGCGGCGTGGTCCAGGAAGGGCTTATGCTGTTCGGCGGCTTCACGCTCCAGCACTTCCAGGCAGATCACGATGTCGCCATGCGCCGTGCCTTCAGGGTCGGTTCCGTATTCGAAGGTGAGCACATTGGTGGCGTAGTCACGCTGGCGGAATTCGAGATTCAGGGCCTGGCCTTCTTCGGCATCCACAAAGCGCAGGGTGAGGCTGGCGGCCTGAAACCCGGGCGCATCGTCCGGGCTGGCGCTTGCGGCCGCCGCCGCTTCTTGCAGCGCCCGCTGCAGCCAGCGCCGTAAACGCCAGCGCGGCAAACGCGCTTCCGGAACAGCGTATTGCACCGCCAGCGAGAGTGCCGGTACCGCCGCGCTGCGGCGGGATGCAGGGGAATGCGTCATGGTGTCAGGCATTTTCCGCGTCATGACGTTCATAGGCATCCACGATGCGGGCTACCAGCGGATGACGAACGACGTCGCGGCTGGTGAACTGAGTCATGGCAATGCCCTTGACGTCGGCCAGCACCCCGGCCGCGTGCGCCAGGCCGCTGCGCTGGCCCTTGGGCAAGTCAACCTGGCTGGGGTCGCCAGTAATGACAGCCTTGCTGCCGAAGCCTATGCGTGTCAGGAACATCTTCATTTGTTCCGGCGTCGTGTTCTGGGCCTCATCCAGGATCACGAAGGCATGGTTCAGCGTCCGCCCGCGCATATAGGCCAGCGGCGCAATTTCGATGGTGTGCTTTTCGAAAAGACGCTGCACTTTTTCGAAGCCCATCAGGTCATAGAGCGCGTCATACAGCGGGCGCAGATAGGGATCTACCTTCTGTGTCAGGTCGCCCGGCAGAAAACCCAGGCGTTCCCCGGCTTCGACGGCCGGACGCGTCAGGATCAGGCGCTGCACGGTGTCGCGTTCCAGCGCATCAATGGCGCAGGCAACGGCCAGCCAGGTTTTGCCGGTACCGGCAGGGCCGATGCCGAAGGTGATGTCGTGCTTGAGGATGTTGTCCAGGTATTCACGCTGGCGCGGCGTGCGCGGACGCAGGTCGGTGCGGCGGGTGCGCAGAGCAATGCCGCCGCTGGCATCATCGACCGGCGGCAGATCGGCAGGATCGAAATCCTGGCTGGCGGCGGCGCGGCTTGCGCCCAGTTCGACCAGCTCCAGCTGGACGTCATCGACCGTCAGGGCCTGATTGGCAGCGCGCTGGTGCAGGCGTTGCAGCGCCTGGGCGGCGATGCCGGCATCCTTGCCGCTGATGCTGACACGGTTGCCGCGCCGGGCCAGCGTGGCATCCAGGCCATTGGCGATTTGCTTGAGGTTTTCGTCCAAAGGGCCCAGCAGGTTGGCCAGGTGCGTGTTGTCGCCTTCCAGAAGAATGTCGGTGACGAGGGATTTGGGACTGTGTTTTTCACTCATTGATGAATTCTGCCATGACAGCCGGTGCCGCGCCCGTTTCGCGCAGGGCAATGCGGCCGCGCAGCGAGTTGGTATTGGCATGGGTGATGAGGACATCAACCATTTGTCCGATAAGACGCTGCGGCGCCGGGAAGTTGACGGTACGGTTGTTTTCCGTGCGCGCCATCAGTTCGTTGGGGTCGCGCCGCGAGACGCCTTCGACCAGCACGCGCTGGGTCGTGCCGACCATGGCGGCGCTGATAGCGCTGGCCTGTTCGTTGATGAGGGCCTGCAAGCGTTGCAGCCGCTTGAGCTTGACATCCTGGGGGGTGTCGTCGCTGAGATCGGCGGCCGGCGTGCCGGGCCGGCGCGAGTACACAAAAGAAAAGGACGTGTCGAAACCCACATCGGCAATCAGCTTCATGGTCTTTTCGAAGTCTTCTTCCGTTTCCCCCGGGAAACCGACAATGAAGTCGGACGACAGCGTCAGCCCGGGGCGCGCGGCGCGCAGGCGGCGCACGATGGATTTGAACTCCAGCGAGGTATAGCCCCGCTTCATGGCGGACAGCACACGGTCGCTGCCAGCCTGCACCGGCAGGTGCAGGAAAGGCACCAGCTTGGGCAGGCTGCCATGCGCGGCGATCAGGCGCGGCGTCATTTCCTTGGGGTGCGAGGTGGTGTAGCGGATGCGTTCGATGCCGGGAATTTCGTGGACATATTCCAGCAACAGCGCGAAGTCGGCGATTTCGTCCGTGTCGCCCATGGCGCCGCGGTAGGCATTCACATTCTGCCCCAGCAGCGTGACTTCACGCACGCCCTGATCGGCCAGGTCGGCGATTTCCACCAGCACATCGTCGAAAGGGCGTGAGACTTCCGCGCCGCGCGTGTAAGGCACGACGCAGAAGCTACAGTATTTGCTACAGCCTTCCATGATGGACACAAAGGCGGTAGGGCCGTCGATGCGGGCTGGCGGCATGGAATCGAATTTTTCGATTTCCGGAAAGCTGATATCCACTTGCGAGCGGCCTTCCTCGCGCCGGCGCGCGATGAGGTCAGGCAGGCGGTGCAGTGTCTGCGGGCCGAATACGACATCGACATAGGGCGCGCGCGCGACGATGGCATCCCCTTCCTGGCTGGCGACACAGCCGCCTACGCCAATGATGAGCTCAGGCTTGGTCTGCTTCAGATGTTTGACGCGCCCCAGGTCGGAAAAGACTTTTTCCTGCGCCTTTTCGCGCACCGAACAGGTGTTGAACAGAATGACATCCGCCTGTTCAGGGTCGTCAGTCAATTCCAGCCCTTCGTTTTCGCGCAGGACGTCGGCCATTTTGTCCGAGTCGTACTCGTTCATCTGGCAGCCGAAGGTGCGGATGTAGAGTTTGCGCGTCGCGCCATCGGCGGCGGCGAACTGGGCCAGGGTCTGGGCGGTATCGGGAATGGGGGCGGGCGCAGCCGGTTCGATGCCGGTGCGGCGTAGCGTAGTTTCTTTCATGGGCGGTGCCGTAGCGGGTGTTTATCCCGGGGGCGAAGAGAAAAAAGAAGGAGAACCCATCATTTTACCGCGCATGGAGGGAGTTTTCGTTTCTACGAAACAACGGAGGGGAATGCGAAACAGCCTTCCTGCACACTGAACGCGTGTGGAGGAAGGCTGTGCAATGGGATTACCGCTGCCGCTGCCGGTGAGCGTGGCGCCCGGCGCCTGACGGATGGCTGCCGGTCAGCGGAGCGGGGCGGGGATTAAGCCGCCTTGGGGCGCCAGCCGAAACGTGCCAGGGGCATGAATGCAATCAGGATGGCGACAATAGCGGTGACAGCCACATAGTGCGCCGGCGCCAGCGGGTCTTTTTGCAGCCAGAGCTGGGTCAGCACAGGCGTGAGGCCGCCGAAGATGGCGTAGGCCACGTTATAGGCGAAGCTCAGGCCGGAAAAGCGGATGGCCGGCGGGAAGGCGTGAGTGGATGCAATCGGCGTCGTGGCAATGGCGCCGCAGAACAGGCCCATGAGCGCGTATTGCAGAATCAGCTGCGTGGGCGTGATGCCGGGCAGGCTCAGGAAGAACCAATAAGCCGTGATGATCAGGCCGCCCCAGCTGAGGATCATGCTGGCGCGGATTCTGATGCGGTCGCACAGCCAGCCGAAGAAGACGCAACCCAGCGTCAGCGTCAGGGTGGCGGCGCAGTTGGCCTGCAGTGCCAGCGTGCGCGGAATGTCATAGCGCGCCTGAAGCAGCGTGGGCGTCATCAGGACCAGTACCACGACAGCGGTGGAGAGTGACCAGGTCAGGCCGGCGGTAATCATGCAGGCGCTGCGGTGTTCACGGATCACGGTCTTGACAGGCATTTCCGTGGCCAGCATGCGCTTGGCGGCCAGTTCCTTGAAAATGGGCGTTTCACCCAGGAAGCGGCGCAGATAGACCGAAATCAGGCCGAAAATACCGCCAAGGATGAAAGGAATACGCCAGGCGAAGTCGTTGACTTCTTCCGTCGTGTAGAAGCTGGAAATCGCGATGGACATGATGCTGCCCAGCAGAATGCCGCCGGTGATGCCGGAGGTCAGGGCGCCGACGCCGAAGCCATAGTGCTGGCGCGGCACGTGTTCGGCCACGAACACCCATGCGCCCGGCATTTCACCGCCGATGGCAGCGCCTTGCAGCACGCGCATCAGCAGCAGGATGATAGGCGCGGCGATGCCGATATCGGCATAGGTGGGCGTCAGGCCGATGACCAGCGTCGGCAGCGACATCAGGAAGATGGAGAGCGCGAACATGCGCTTGCGGCCCAGGCGGTCGCCGAAGTGGGCGATGATGATGCCGCCCAGCGGACGCGCCAGATAACCGGCGGCAAAAATGCCCAGCGTTTGCAATTGGGACAGCCATTCCGGCATTTCGGGCGGGAAGAACAAATGCCCGATGGTGATGGCGAAGAAAACGAAGATGACGAAGTCGTAGAACTCAAGCGTGCCGCCCAGCGCGGAGAGCGCGAGGGTTTTGTAGTCTTCTTTGTTGAGCGGGCGGTTGCTGGCGTCTGGCGGTATGGTTGAAGCGGAAGTCATGAAAAGTGCTGCAAATCTGCATCCGTAGGAACAATGGGGGAGTGCGCTAGGCATTCCAGGGCATATTGATGGGCGGCGGCCGCCGCGATTCGCGGCGGAAAAAGGCCATGTGGGACAACCGAGGGGATGGGAAAAAAAAAAATTTAAAAAAAAAGGAACAGCCGTTAAAAGAATGTGTTTTGAAAAAAAACGCCGCCCATGCGGGCGGCGTCCTGATTTTCCTGCGTGTTACCGGGCTTTAGCCTTCGATAACGTCCGCCGGGTTTTCTTCCTTGACCGGCTTGACCAGGTCTTCGCGCTTCACGCCCAGCCACATGGCGATGGAGGCAGCGACGAATACCGAGGAATAAATACCGAACCAGATCCCGATGGTCAAGGCCAGCGAGAAGTAGTGCAGCGAAGGGCCGCCGAAGAAGAACATGGCCAACACCATCATCTGGGTCGAACCGTGGGTAATGATGGTCCGGGAGATGGTTTGGGTGATGGCGCTGTTGATGACTTCCTTGACGCTGGATTTGCGCTGCTTGCGGAAGTTCTCGCGGATCCGGTCCATGATGACCACGGATTCGTTGACCGAGTAGCCCAGCACTGCCAGCACGCCAGCCAGCACAGGCAGCGAGAATTC
>NZ_JBQEKA010000034.1:0-32687 GCF_052103615.1 Kerstersia sp.
GGCCCCGGAATGGCTCAATGTCTAGCCGGGCACTATTCAAATCATTGCGCCCTCGATTGTTGGTCTGGTATTGGAAAGAACCGCAGCGGCTGTTGTAGTCGGCCACCATTGCATTGAACTGATCTACATCAGCACCGATGTGGTTATTGACGGCCGACTTCGCGCCAGCCAAGCGAATATCTTCGGCCAAACAATACCGAATTTGCTCCCTTGGTAATACAAGGTTTTGGCCGGCCGGTGGTTTAGACTCAACGGGATACAATGGGGCTTGCGGTTGCGCGGAAAAGCTCGCATAGGTTTGGGGTGGGGAAGCCAAAGCCGATGAGGCATTGCTAGAGTCATCTTCAGTGACTGCAATGGTCTTGATATGAATGAACTGATCATTCCTCAACTCATAAAAGTGGGCACCATATTGCCCGCCTTCATTTATCAATCCTGCCAGGACAAGAAGGCTACTATTTTTTCTGAAAATTATGCTCTCGCCAGCGCCTTTCCAGCAACATACCGATCCTGGAAGGCTAACAACCCGCCCTGTTTGAGAACTCACTGCAACTCCCATCAGACAAAATGTGCCACAGCCCCAGGTAGATAAAACGTATTTGCCTGCGAAATTCACAGGTTGCGACTGCGTATTGCGGATTCTGGTTCGGAAGTTTTTATCGAAATCACTCACCAAATTTACGCTCGCACGCGGTCCATCATATATCTCAGACAAATAGTTGTTAAATTTAGGAGGCTCCAATGCAGAAGACTTTTTGGAAGCTTCATCCTGAACAAAATTCGACGCCTGTTTTGAAGGGCTATACACTGGGGACGTGGATGTCCCTGTGTCATATGAATGACTGGCCAGCCAAATAAGTACACCAATGACAGCAATAATGCCAAGCAACCACTTACTACCCGATGGGTTGGAAGACGATTGAACTGATGCTTGGGTCTGGTGTTGAGTTGGTTGCGGTTGAGCAGCCTGCTGAGGCGGGTGTGTGGCACTAGGTGCAGTGGCAGCAGGTTCCTTCTTAGCTGCAGGAGGCGGTACTGTGTCCACATCGGACACAAGCGATGCTAGACCTGCGAAGCCCTTAGCCTCGTTCTTCTTGTCGTTTTCTCCCGCAGTCACAAGTGCTTCCTCTAAATGAATCCGATTCGCCGCTTGGTTTCGCTGTCACCCTCACGTTCTCGCGCTGGTGATGAGTGCAGGGCGGACAACAGGCTGGCCTGATTCAACCTATCTATGCCACCGCGTGCCGCCAACCGTGCGCCTTCGCGCACCACGAAAGAGACGTCCGACAGTGGCCTGCCTGCCAGTTCCTTCGCCAGCGGTTTGGCGTCCACGTCCGCTTCCGTCGGCAAGGAGGACAGCAGCTTGTCGAGCAACGCCAGCACCTCGACCTCGCTGGCGAAATCTACCTTGATGATGTGATCGAAACGTCCACGACGCTGGATGGCCGGGTCGATCATCTCGATGCGGTTTGTCATGGCGATGATCAGCACGTCGTTCTTTGCTGCCTCCGGAATGCGGCGTAGGAACTCGGCCACTTCCTCGACGCGGTAATGACCAGCTCCCATCTCGCGGTCGGCAAGGAATGCTTCCATCTCGTCGATCACCAGCACGGAAGGAGCGTTGTCCATCGCCTTGTCGAATACCTGGGCGAGCTTCTTGCTGGTTTCGTGGATGTACGGGCTGGCCACGCTGGAGGCGTCGATCTGGAAACTCGGCCAGCCGAGGAAGTCCACCAAACGATCAACCGCGAAGGTTTTGCCGCAACCCGGAGGGCCATGCAGGATCACCGCCGACGGGAACTCGATGCCGAGCGCCTTGTAGCGGTCACGGTGCATGACGATGTCAACGATGTGCTCGTTGAAGAAGGCGGCTAGTTCGGGACGCCCAGCGAGTTCGAAAACCTTGTCGGGTTCCGGCGCACTGCGCTTGGTCTCGATCTTTTCTTGAGCGGGAGCGGCCTCGGTTTTCTCGGTTGGCGTTTCTGGCTTGCATTCGAGCGGGATGACTTCGGCAACCTCAAAGCCCGCCGCTTGCACGACATCCTTCAAATGGCCTGCACCTATCCAGCTCATGTTTTGGCACAATCTGCGGAAAGCTGAGGCCGGAATGCTCGTGCCGCCCGTCAGCCAGTAACCTAGTACCACATCGTCGCCAGTGAGGGAACTAATGCCGTAAGTCGGCAGCAGGCGGGTGATTTTCTCGACGTAGAGCGCATCTTGCAACGCCGACTCGGAATCGACGTTGCGCGTTGCCTTCAATGCTAAAGCAAACGACAGTGCCTCGGCCTTGTTGCCAGGAGATTTCGCTTCGTTGACCGGCAACAGGGTCTGGCTTGGCGCGCATGAGATGGCTCGCAGTGGCCGATCTCCAAACTGGAAGGCGTCGAACGTGCCCTCGTCAATCAGTCCTGCGTCCTGCCAGCGCGTGCTCAACGTGTCGTGGACGATCAGCGCACGACCGTCGCCTTGAGTTTCGTACACCTGCCAATTCTCGCCCTCGAACAAGGCGACGCGAACCTTCGAGCCGTCTGGCAGTTTGAATCCAATAGGGAGCCATGCGTCGAGGGCCATGAGGATCAACTCCGAACGATATTGGCATGGGCCATCATGTCATCGTCACCCGCAGAGCCGACGCGGATCGAATCGAGGTTGAAAACTACCGTGCGCAGTTTGTCGATGTCGTTGGACTGCAACGCCTCGGCCCCAATCGCCACAAGCTGCGCGTGTTCTCTGGCATCAGGGAAGAGATAGGTGTCCTGCGTCAGCCACTTGAAGCGTTCGATCACGAACCAGTCCTGACGCCACAGAATCACGAAGTTGCGCCTACGCATGTCATCCAAGTGAGACTCGAAGTCGCTGCTGTTGTTTTCAAGTGCGCGCTGTGTAGTCTTCACTAAGTTGTCGAACGAGGACGCTTCCGTGGGGCGAGAGTGCTGGCGAATTACCTTTTCGAAGAAATCAACCATCTTGTTCAGTTCGAGCTGACGGATGTCTTTCAGGTGTTCCTTGCGCGTGAGTGCCAGCAGGCGCTTGGCTTCCTGTACGTTGTCCATCGCTTGCTTGGCCGTTTCCGGATCGGCTTCACCGGACTTAATGGCTCCAGCAGACTCCAGCTTCTCGCGGGCTTGCTCCAGGCGCGGGTCAACTACTTTCGAAGCCATTTCGTCGAGGCGCTGCAAGGTCTGCTTGGATTGGTTCTGAATATTCTTCGCTTGGCTAGTGTAGTCGAGCTTGCCTTCCTGGCTGGAGTAAAAGTTGCGTCCGCTTTGGAAAGAGCTGCTGATGGAGGGAATCGAAACTTCCACAATGATGTTGCCGGAGTAGAGCACTTCATATTCGCAGATCAAGTCCGCGCCTGCGGCGATGACGCCATCGTCGAAGTCCGTGCCCTTGATCTCAAACAATCCTATGAAGCGGTTGTCGAGGATGGGATCGGAAATTTCGCCCTCCCACAGCTTGAAATTGATCGACCCTGCGCTTCCCGCCTTGAGGGACTCTTCTGCCTTAAATATTTTCTTGGCTTTCTTGGGTAGCTGATCGCCTTCTCGAATTAGGTAGTCCGGTATCAAGCGACCACCAACCTTGTCACGAGCTTCCACAAATATTGAATGAGATGCTGGAATCGCATCGATACTGGCAGAGGTGCGCGCGATAATGATCTTGTTCTCGCGCAAGGCAACTGATGCGCCGTTCGAGTCGAAAACGAACACCTTGAAGATGTTGTCACCGGGCTTAGTCAGATTGAGTTCGACGCTTGCGCCGTCCTTCAGCGTGACGCGACCGGACGACCAGCCTGTGTCGAGGCTGTCGATCTGGAACTCAATGCCCGAAGGCGTGTTCCCGCCGAACTTGGCGAGGATCTTCACCCTTGGCTCCGGCGTGCGCGCAGTGTAGTTGAACGAAAGGTCGAGCGCGCCACCAGCGCTGAGCGCGCCACGCGCGCTCTTGCGCCCGCGGCTTTGCGAAGCCCAGTCTATGGATTCGGCAAAAACCGCCGCGCCTTCAGCAACCGCTGTCATCGGGTTCATGTCGGTGGACGGCGCGATACCCAACTCAAAGGCAACTTTGTCGCGCAAGTTTTTATACTGGGCAGGCCCACCCACAAAGACGATCCGCTCAACGTCGTGAGAACTTAAGCCTGCCTTCTCGATGCTCTCTCGGGTAGCCTGAATGGACTCTTCCACCTTGGACGCAATTAAACCGTCGTACAGAGTCCGACTGATCGGAATATCGAGGTAGATTTCTTCACCAGCCTGATCGCGTACGCCCAACTCATTCTCGGCAAGGCTGATTACAGAATCTTCGCTTTGCGACAACGCGATTTTGGCTTTTTCAGTAACCCACGTCGCAATGGCGCGGAGCGATTTGTACTGTGGATTGGACGCCAGGTCTTCCGGTAAGTCAAAGTTGTCAAGCAGCCACGGCTTGACGACGTTATCGAATAAAATGCGATCGAAATCGCGCCCGCCGCACATGGCAATGCCTCCGTGAGCAAGCAGGTTCACGCGGCCACCAATGCTCTCGGCAATGGCGACATCGAGTGTGCCACCGCCAATGTCGTACACAACAAAAATGCCATCATTCTTGCGCTGACGCATGACGCTCATCACGGCCGCGACCGGCTCTTGCATCAACGCGACGCGTCCGAGTCCGGCTGCATCTGCGGCAGCCATCGTGGCTTCCTTCTGTATTTGGTTGAATGCGGCCGGAACCGTGATAACGGTTCCAGTGTCACCATCGCCGCGAATCTCCTCCGGCAGATAGCCAAAGAGTGAGCGCAAGACTTCGGAGGAGCATTGCTCTGGCGTCATAGTAAGGTTTACTGCTGGCAGTTTAACGGGCGTGCTCGTTCCCATAAGCCGCTTGAACAGCACTGCTGCGTTGTCGGGATTTTTCGCGGCGCTGTTGTAAGCTCGCGAGCCTACATACTTATTGCCGCGGCGGTCAATGAAGATGGCGGACGGGGTGACGTCATGCTGCTCAGGGCTCTTGTAGAGATGAATTTTCTCTCCATCGAAGGAGCAGATAGCGCTGTTAGTCGTGCCGAGGTCGATGCCGACGTACTTCATGCTTCCACCTTCCTGAGCATTACCGTTCCTTCTTTGCGTAGGCCATGCGAGCCCATGATGATCGGCTCCAGCATTTGATCGACGAGCAGCACGTCGTCAGGGCCGAAGTCGCCCAAGTTCAAGGCGGATGCCGCCATCCCCGCGTCGTAGGGCTGGCCCTCGACGTTGACTAACTTCAGCCCGTTAGAGTCGAGGCTCTCCTCGACCTTCTTCTGGAAGTAGCGAAGCTGGTTGATGTAGCGGCCTGACTCGCCCGCGTCGAGTTTGCTGACCACCTTTCCGAACAGACGCGAGAAGCGCCAACTCTCGACAGCGATGTCGATGAGTGATTGCTCCAGCTGATTATCGACTTCGGTTCCTTGAATCATCCACGCCACCTGTGATTACGTTTTTCCGGTGCTGCCAACCTTCGATTACTACTGAATCCGTCCTTGGATGGCTATCGACATTGGTGTGCCCGCAGTCTCTTGGTCCTAGCTATAGAATATTGTAACAGTTTAAGAGTTGCTTATGGAGGCATTGCCTTATATGCCTGACCCTCTTACTGTCCGCCGTTCATAGGTTATGGTCAGCCGCCTTCTAGCAGGTATATTCGCCCATCCTGACGATCTACCGTCTGCGGGTCGATAGGCTCCTTCCGAACCACTGTCCTACTTCGCCCTGTTGACTTGCTTTCAGGTATCCCGCCTTCTGCTGCTCTTATGTCAAACGGCACACGATTTCAGCGTGGCAATCCTGTTGCCTGAACGTTCGGCGGCTGTGCCGATGTCAACGGCCATGCTTTACACGGGCCTTGTCTTGAAATGCTGCCGCCCTTGTTTTGCGCATGTTGGAGTGCTTAAACAAGGACGAAATTTTGGCAGTCCGAATGCAGGACGTAGTGGCTATGTCATGCGATGTAGTGCTTTCCTGCGCGGCTGACGCTTTGCCTATGACGACGGTTTTGCGCCGGTTTGCCACCAGCTCTGTCGCCTTGCGTACCGGGGCGTCTTCAGTGTGAACGTAGCGCATGAACATCGCTACGGTCTTGTGCGCAGTCAGTACCATGCTCACCTTCACCGGAATGCCCGAAATGGCAATGTCGGTCGTTGAGCGGTGGCGGATGTCGTGTGTGCCAACATGAGTAGCCCCTACTGCCTTGAGGGCGTGGCTCCAGCCGCCGTAATAGTGCGGTTGGCCTCAGCGGGCTTGTGGACCATCTTCTTCATCATCGCGACCACTGCTGGGGCGCTTCACGTCTTGCACCCTCATGCGCCCCAGCAGTGGGATGATGTTGCGGTCAATGACGCCTCGATAGCCGTTCTGCGTGCTGGGCTTGTTACGCTGCTTGGAGTAGTCCTCCATGAACTTGCCGCACAGTTCCTGGACCGTGGGGGCTGAGCGCGCAGCGGCTTTGGCAGCGCTGGGGTCGCCGCCCCGGCGTAGTACCTCGGCTATCCATTCCCGCGCCAGGGCGCGGGCTTGCTCGACGGTCAGTTCTCCATACAGGCCTAGTGCGGGTTTGCGGCGCTCGCCCGCATTGGTGCGGTACTGGAGCATAAATACCCTGCAGCCCGCTGGGGTAATCTTGCACAGGAAGCCGGGCACCACTGTATCCCGGAGTTCGACAGCTTGCGCCTTGAGTTGTGCCGCATCGACAGCGGACTTGGTGAGCTTGAGTTTTGCCATGATGACTCCTCGAAACGGCCTGATTCTCGGGAGCCTCATAGGAGCCTTCGGCGGGAAAGTTGCGCCAGGTTTCGGAAAGCATCGACATATGTTTAACGCGCCTAACCTATTGATAAAAATTCTGTATCGAGTCTAGGCGCATATCAACGAAATGCGGCACTGGAGTCATGGTGAAATGAAAAATGGCCGGTAGCGTATCAAACGCTGCCGGCCATTTTTTTACTTGCCTGCCCGATTAATCCAGGTGGGGATGCTGATCCACCAGTTTCTGGCGGCGCTTGCGCAACTGCTCGATTTTCTCTTCCAGCGCGGTGATTTCGGCTTCTACATCTTCCACGCTTTGCTCGATGTTTTCATAGGCCTCTTGCAACAGCGCGCGCGCTTCCTGGCGGTTAGACGCATTGGGCGTGTCGCCGCGCAAGGGGCGGTTGGCGGTTTCCGGCAGGAAGAAGGCGGTGATCAGGCCGATGACGGCTGCGACCATCAGGTAGTACGCAGGCATCATCAGGTTCTGCGTTTCTTCGACCAGCCAGGCGGCAATAGTGGGGGTCAGGCCGGCAATAATGACGGCCACGTTGAATGAGCTGGCCAGGGCGCTGTAGCGGATACGGGTGGGAAACAGGGCCGGCAGCGTGGCGGCCATGACGCCCGTGAGGCAGTTCAGCAAGGCAGCCAGGCAGAGCAGGCCGAGGAAGATGGTGCCGGTATTGTCGCTGCCTATCATCCGGTAGGAGGGCAGGGCCAATATCAGCAGGCCAATGCTGCCGATCAGCAGGAAAGGCTTGCGCCCGACTTTGTCGCTGATAAAGCCAACCAGGGGCTGCACAAACAGCATGCCTATCATCACCACAATAATGATGAGCACGCCATGGCCTTCCGAATAGCCCAGGCTGCTGGACAAATAGGTGGGCATGTAGGTCAGCAGCATGTAGTAGGTGATGTTGGTCACCAGCACCATGCCGACGCAAATCATCATTGCCTTGCGGTAGCGCGTGAAAATTTCGCGGAAGGAGAGCATGGGGCGCTCCTTGATGGCATCGCGATCATCCTTTTCCATGCGTTCGAGCTGTTGCGCGAATGCCGGGGTTTCTTCCGCAGCATGGCGCAGATACAACCCCAGCAGGCCCAGCGGCCCGGCCACGAAGAAGGGGACGCGCCAGCCCCATTCCAGGAAGGTGTCATCGCCCAGCATGGTTTGCAGCAGCACAACCAGGCCGGCGCCCAGAACAAAACCCGCAATTGAGCCGAAGTCCAGCCAGCTGCCCAGGAATCCGCGCCGCCGGTCGGGCGCATATTCGGCGACGAAGATGGCGGCGCCGGTGTATTCGCCGCCCACCGAGAAGCCCTGGGCTAATTTGCACAGCAGCAGCAGGACAGGCGCCCACAGGCCGATGCTGTCGTAAGAGGGGATCAGGCCTATGCAGAACGTGCTGATGGCCATGATGATGATGGTTAGCGACAAAACCTTCTGGCGGCCGAAGCGGTCACCCATGACGCCGAAAAACAGGCCGCCCAGCGGCCGGAACAGAAAGGGTACGGAAAAAGTGCCCAGCGCGGCAATGGTCTGCACGGCGGGTGAGGCATCGGGGAAAAAAACTTTTCCCAGCGCGAAGGCGACAAAGCCATAGACGCCGAAATCGAACCACTCCATTGCATTGCCCAGCGCGGCAGCCGTGACGGCTTTTTTCAGCTTGGTGTCGTCGATGACAGTGATGTCATTGATCCCCAAGGGGCGAGGGGGTGGACTGGCGGTTTTGCTCATGTTTCTGCTTCCTGTTACTGGGCGTCATCGCCGCATTAAGGCGGAAATGGCTACCAAGAATGGCAGCCATTCTGAAATCAGGCACACGCATTATATAAGTGAGGATTGAACGAGAGTTTATAAGAATGTGACGATTTTGCCGGTCAGGTGCAGGCGGCAGACCCAGGATGGGTGCGGATCTGAGCGGGTTTGTGGCAGTTTCAGCGTCGCCTGAAGCCAATGGATGATTGGCGAAACCATCTTGATATCGTTTTGGCGTTGTCTTGGCGTTGTCTTGGCGTTGCCTTGGCATCGCCTTGGCATAATAGGCAGTCCATCTTGATAAGAGCGAGGAAAAGATGCCGAATGCCGGCCGGTTGGGCAGGATGCTGCTGCTGTGCGGCCTGTGGTCGTTGACGCCTATGCTATCGGCCAGTGAAACCGCGCTGCCGGAGGCGGCGGCAGCGCCTGCCGAAACAGATATGCGGCAGCGTGCCGAGCAATGCTTCGACCGGGCCAGGGCCGTGCTGGTTGGCCTGGAAAGCCGGGCCAACGGGCTGAAGCTGCAGGAATTTGTGGATAGCGGCCTGACGACGGAAGGATCCCCGGAATGGGAAGCCCTGGAACTGGGCTATCGGCTGGATATGCCGACAGACAGAAAACTGAAGGACTATTTCATTCAGTGCCTGGATAGCGCCGACTGAACAAAACGACTAAAAAACGCCTGAAAAACCAGCTGCCGCTACGGCGCGGCGCTGGCGGGTGAGCGGTACAGGTTGTAGCCCAGCGTGTCCGCAACGGCAGCCACCATTTTTTGCCCGCGCACGCTGTTGCCGAAGACATCCAGCGGCGGCGCAAAGGCCGCAATACCCATGACGCCCGGCACCACGGCCAGCATGCCGCCCCCAACCCCGCTCTTGGCGGGCAGTCCGACGGTATAGGCCCAGTCCCCGGAACTGTCATACAGACCTTCCATGGTCATATCCGCCAGAATGCGGGGCGTATTGCCAGCCTGCAGCACACGCTGGCCGCTGACAGGATGCACGCCGCCGCTGGCCAGCGTGGCGCCAATGGTGGCCAATGCCAGCGTATCGAGCAGTGTCGAACATTGGCGGGTATAAACATCGCAGGCTTCCATGGGATCGCAGTACATATAACCCGCGGCGTGCAGCAGCCACGCGATGGCGCGATTATGGGCATTGGTGGCCTGTTCCGAAGCATTCAATTCCTCGGATAAGGCAATATCAGCCGTGCCGAGCTGCTGTTGGATGGCCAGAATGCGCTGCCAGCGTTCTTCTGCGGAACCGGCATTGACCAGCGGCGAAAGCGGCTTGCCGGCATGCAGCTCCAGCGCCATGATGGAGTTGAAGGGCAGGCCGGTGGCATCGGCGCCTATTTTTTCCTGCACGATATCGTGGCCCCAATCCTCCAGGGCCAGCGCCAGGGTGCAGATTTTGGAAATGGATTCGATGGCAAAGCGGTAATGCACGTCGCCCGCCCAATAGCGGCTGCCATCGGTGCAGACGACAGCCAGCGCGGAGAGTTTGTCCGGGACTTGCGCCAGAAAAGGGATGTAATCGGCATTGGCCCCGCCGGGCAACTGCCCGAATGCCTGGAAGGCATCATCAATGGCGCGCTGAATGGGATGGGGATTCGGCATGGGACAGCTCCAGAACAGATCAATCCAAGACGAGTGCCGGAAAGGCCATTGCCCCGCTGAGAAAACGGCGGGGCAATGGCTGGCATGGGGACTATCAGCGCGTCAGGAAACCATCGCCATTGCGATCCTGGCGGTGGAAGTCATTCATGACCGCGGTCATGAATTCCTCATGGGAAATCGTGCCATTCTTGTCGGTATCGACCAGATCGAACTCGGTGGCGGTAAAGACCGGCGCCGCTTCTTCACGCGTCAGCGCACCGGTGCGCTGGGTATTGAGCTTGTCGAAGGCGTGTTCCATGAACACCCGGTATTCAGCTTCGCTGATTTTGCCGTCCCGGTCGGTATCCAGCTGAGTGAAGACGGTTTCATCCCACTGGAAAACCGGCGCCTGAGCCAGCGCGACATTGGCGGAAACAGGCGTGGCCAGCACCAGGGCCAGTAACAAGTGTTTTGCTTTCATTATCTACCGCCTTGTTTATTTACAACCGAGTTGATTGCCGGCATAGCCGCCAGCGCCTGCGCCCGCCACGGTAGCAATGGTTTTGCCAGTGCCGCCGCCAACCATGCTGCCCAGCAGGCCGCCGACGACGGCGCCGCCTACCGTGCCTGCAATACAGTCGAATTCAGACCGGGCTTGCGGGTTGTCCATGCTTTGGCAGCCGCCCAGCATCACGCTGGCGGAGAGCATGGCCACGGCTAACAGAGTGCTTTTTTTCATAAAACGTACTCCACACAATAGGAAGTGGATAGCGGAAACATCAGTGGCGACAGAAACGCCCGGCAGCGCTTGAACGTGCCCGGAATCGTCCGGCAGCAACCGCTGCCGGGCTGCTCTGCAGCGGCCTGGGACTCATGGAAAGCATAGACCGCAGTGCCATGAAAGAGAAGGCTTATTTACCTTCTCTTTGACCATGCTCAGGGTTTACAGAAATTCAGCGCCAGGGCCTTGGGCGCGGCTTGAAACGCTGCCTATTTTCACTGTGTGGCGCGATGGCAGCTCCTTGCGGGCAGGCTTTGTCAAGCTGATGGAATCCTGCATGATTGTTCCAATCGTTTAGAGCTAAAGTTTTCTGGCCGGACCGGCCGGTCAGTGAATCAATCCAGCAAACAAGGACAACAGGAGAGACGAAATGGACGCAGAACAGCACGGCACACAGGCAGCAGGGAGACGCCGCTTCATCAAGGCAGCGGGTATCGTCAGCGGCACATTGATGGTGGGCGGCGTACTGGGCGCCCGCGTCAATGCCGCCGAGGACAAGAATGGCAATTTTGATTACATCATCGTGGGCGCAGGCTCGGCGGGCTGCGTGCTGGCCAACCGGCTGACGGAAGATCCCGCCGTCAAGGTGCTGCTGATCGAGGCAGGCGGGCCGGATGATTCCGAAATGATTTCCACGCCGCTGCGCCTGATCGAACTCTGGCATTCGCCTTATGACTGGGCCTATGAAACCGTGCCGCAGAAACACGCCCATGACCGCAAACTTTTCTGGCCGCGCGGCAAGACACTAGGGGGCAGCAGCTCACTCAATGGCATGATCTATGTGCGCGGCCATGCGTCGGTGTATGACGCCTGGGCGCAGCAGGGCAATGACGGCTGGAGTTATGCCGAGGTGCTGCCGTACTTCAAAAAGTCGGAAGACTATGAACTGGGCGCCAACGACTATCACGGCGCGGGAGGCCCCCTGCGCGTGACGGTGAACTACACGCCGCATCCGGTGACCAAAGCCATGGTCGAGGCGGCGGTGCAAGCGGGCCATCCTTACAACCCTGACCATAATGGCGAGGATATCCTGGGGGTGGGCTTTAATCATTTGAATACCCAGGACGGCAAGCGGGCCAGCACCGCAGTCGCTTTTCTACGGCCGGCGCTGGAGCGTCCGAACCTGAGCCTGATTACCCATGCCCGGGTACAACGGGCCACGTTTGAGGGCAAGCATTGTGACGGCGTGATCTATGAACAAGCCGGGCAGCAGCATACGGTCAAGGCGGGGCAGGAAGTCATTCTCAGCGGCGGCGCGATAGAGTCGCCCAGGATACTGATGCTGTCAGGCGTGGGTGACCAGGCGCAGCTGGCGCAGTTCGATATTCCGCTCGTGCAGCATTTGCCCGGCGTCGGTAAAAACCTGCACGACCACATGCTGGTGCCGGTGATTTACGAGAGCAAGCAAGCCATCCCGGATCTGGCGGGCAACCCGGCCATCACGCCTTTGCATGGCCAGCTATTTGCCAAAACCGATCCGGCCTTGCCCGGGCCGGACATGCAGCCCCTGTTCTTCAACGTGCCGTATTACACGCCGGAACAAAGCGGCCCGGAAAATGCCTTTTCTTTATGCGCCGCCTGCGTCATGCCGACCAGCCGGGGCGAAGTCCGTTTGAGCGGCAAGGGCGTTGACGATGTGCTGCTGCTCGACCCCAACGTGCTGGCAACTGGCGAGGATGTCGATGTGCTGGTGGCCAGCGTGAAAATGATGCGTGACATCGCCAGCCAGCCCGCCCTGGAAGACTGGCGTGGCCGGGAAGTCTATCCGGGCGCGGACAAGCAGAGCGACGCAGACCTGGCGGACTATTGCCGCAGCGCCGTGTCCTCCTACCACCATCAGGTCGGCACATGCGCCATGGGGCAGGGCGGGCAAGCCGTCGTGGACAGCCGTCTGAAAGTGCGCGGTTTGAGCGGCCTGCGGGTCGTGGATGCTTCCATTATTCCCATGGTGCCCTCCGGCAACACCAATGCCCCTGTCATCATGATCGCGGAAAAAGCGGCGGACATGATCAAGGCGGATGCGCGCCGCTAAGGCGCTGGTAGAGGTTGTTCATCTCCTTTTGGGAATGGTTCGGTGCCCGGTGAATCACCTGACATTCCCAAAAGGCCGGCGGTGCCTGTGCATGCGTTATCTCCACCTTTACTTGTCAATCGTTATGCGTATAATTCTCAATCGAATTTGTTCGAATTGTTTGCGGAGTGCGCATCATGGCAATACCAGCAGATACCGCATTGATTGCGGAAACCATGTATGTGACGCATCACCGCTGGCTGTTTGCGCGTCTGCGTAGCAAATTGGGTTGCAGCGATGATGCTGCCGATATCGTGCAACATACGTTTTTGCAGGTACTGACTTCATCTGAGCTGAATAGTGTCAAAGAGCCGCGCGCTTACCTGACGACCATTGCGCAGAACTTGTTGGCCAATCATTTTCGGCGCCGGGCGATAGAGCGGGCGTATCTTGATGCATTGGCTACCTTGCCGGAAGCGGTGGCCCCATCGCCTGAAATCCGTATGCTGGCGCTGGAAACCTTGCTGGAAATAGACCGCTTGTTGAGTGGTGTGGCGCTGCAGGCAAGACAGGCATTTTTAATGGCTCAGATAGATGGCATGACGCATGCCGAAATTGCTGCCGCACTAGGAATTTCTGTGCCTACCGTCAAACGGCGAATTTTGGTCGCAGCGCAACGCTGCTACTTCTCCGGTTTGTTGGATTGACTGGCGGCGGCTCAGCGTGAGTAAAGATCAGGGGCAAACGGAGAGACTGCCCGCCACTTCCTCCGAGCTTGCGGCGGGTGTCACACCGGCAGCTGCGCGCCAGGCGCTAGATTGGTTGATGAGTATGCAGTCCGGGACTTTTTCCGGAAGCCAGCATCAAGCTTGGCAGCGCTGGCGTGCCGCTGACCCCACCCATGAGTCGGCCTGGCGCCAGATAGAAAGGGTCAATCAGCGTTTGCAGCAAGTGAGTTCCACGCCGGCCGCAATGCGTGCTTTTGAGGCGTCCGGGCAGGCACGCAGACGGCATCTTAAATTGTTGGGTGGCGCCTTTGGCATTGCGGCGTTTGCCTTGGGCGGCCGTGAGGCGATTGACTGGCGCTTCGGCGGCGATTATGTCAGTGCGATTGGGCAGGTGCGGGCAGAAACTTTGTCAGACGGCACGCAGCTATATCTGAATACGGATTCGGCGCTGGATATCGTGTCCGAGGACAGTGCGGGTTTGACGGTGCGCTTGAGGCGGGGAGAGGTCATGCTGGTGATGCCCCCGGATAGCATGCATCCGATCCGCTTGGAAACCGAATATGGCCAGGTTCAGGCCTGGCGCGCCAGATTCATGGCGAGACGGCTGCCCCAAACGTATGAACTGGGTGTGTTCTCCGGGAATGTCGAGGTGACTCCGGCGTTTGGCGCGGAATCTCAGGGGCGCATATCGCTTTCATCTGGACAGGAATGGCAACTGTCGCGCAGCGGTGTCGCTGCGGGGCGCGGTTTGCCGGCCTTTGCAGGAGACTGGGCGGAAGGGATGCTGATTGTGGTCGATATGCCTTTGTCCCAGGTTTTGGATGAACTGTCTCGTTATCGTGTCGGGGTGGTGCGCTGTGCGCCAGAAATTGCCGGCTGGAAAGTATCGGGTTCCTATCCGTTGAATGACACAGATCGCGCCTTGCAGGCGCTGGCTGAGACGCTGCACTTGAATATGACATGGCGGACGCGTTACTGGGTGTCGCTGCATCCGAGATCACAGGGCTGAACCTTCCGGGCTGCGTATGGCTCCACAGGCCTCAAAACCACGTTCTATAAATAAAAATAAGAATAAAACTCAAAAAGTTGATCTCTTTTTTTTAGTTGCGTGTCAATCCATATAGAACCACTCTATTTGGAAGGCGGGCCCGCCCCGTGAACGCATGAAAAGAAGCAGTTTCAGACATGTTCCAGCGATTGGGCTGACATTTAGCCTTAGCACAACACTGGTTTTCCTGGCTGGTGTTTTGCCTGTCCCATATGCCTGCGCGCAAGCAGTCGATACGGTGGCGCGCGATACCGTTTCGTTCGACATTTCTGCTGGCCCATTGGATCAGGCATTGGCGCAGTTTGGTCGGCGTACCGGTACCTTGATTTCTTATGATGCGAGTCTGGCAACCGGCCGCAGCACGCGAGGACTGAGCGGGGACTATACCGTGGCCCATGGCCTGGCGCAGTTGCTTAGCGGCACGGGTCTGCAGGCCCGTCCTTTGGCTCAAGGCGGCTGGTTATTGCTGGCGGCGCCTGATGTCAAAGCGGCGGTATTGCTGGAACGGGTGGAGGTGACTGGGCAGACGGGTGACCCCAAGGACGAGATGTACCGCACTGCGGGTTCGACGCATTATTTGTCGCGTGATGATATCGAGCGTTTTCGCGGAACGTCTGTCGGCGATATGTTCCAGGGCATACCTGGCGTGCTGGTTGGCGAAAACCGCAATAGTGGCGGTCTGGATATCAATATCCGCGGCATGCAGGGACAAAGCCGTGTTCCTGTGCTGATTGACGGCGCGCGACAGGAAACCACGGTTTACCGGGGATACAGCGGGGTGGCCTCACGCACGTATGTGGATCCTGACCTGATCGGCGGTATCGAGATCGAGAAAGGTCCGACCATGAATCCTCATGGCACCGGAGCGACCGGCGGCTTGGTCAGCGCGCGTACCATTAACGCTGGCGATATCGTCAAGGATGGCGCCAGTTTTGGCATCCGTGTGCGCGGCACGGCCATTGGCAACAATAGTGGTTCAGCCTCGGCAGAGGGAGTGCCTGCGGGATATAACGTCGGCGTCGGGAAAAATACGTTCCGTATCAATTGCCGGCCAGGACTTGAAGCCTTATGTAGTGGCGCAAACAATCCAGACAGCGTCGCGTCGGATGAAACGATGGACCGACGGGGTACTTTCAACCCGCGCAGCTATGCAGGCAGTGTTGCCCTAGCCAACCGCTGGGAACGGTTTGATTTGGTGGCAGCTTATGCGCAGCGTGAACAGGGTAATTATTACGCAGGCAAACATGGGCCAACCCCGTATCTCGTCTTTGATGATTACATCGAGCGCGGTTTTTACACACAGGTCAAGGGCGAGCTGAAGGGCGCGACCCGTTTCCGGGGTGAGGAACGGGTCGCCAACACCAACTTTGAGAGCCGCAGTTTCCTATTAAAGGGCAAGTTATTGCTCAACGCTGACCAGGACGTTGAAATGTCCTGGATGCGCTACAAGAGCACCTATGGCGAGCTGATGCCGTCCCAGTTGCGCGGGATTGGCGACGTCCGGCAAACCTCCGGCAGCCATGTCACTTCCCAGACCTGGACCAGCCGCTATCGCTGGCAACCGGCAGATAACCGCTGGCTGGATTTTCGGGCCAACCTCTGGCACACCAATACCGACAGCTACAACCAGAACTATGCGGATGGCGACATTCTGGGCAATGGTATGGAGGAATTGCTGGGCGGCCTGGAAAGACCGCAGCACTACAAGCGTACTGGCCTGGACTTGAGCAATCTTTCATTGCTGGACGCTGCGGGAGACTACCAGCTGCAATATGGCGTGTCCTTGCAATGGGAGCGCCTGGGGCCGCCGTTGTCCGAGGATGATAAGGCCTCGCTGGTGGATGGGCACGCAGGTAGGCGTGATGAGCAGAGTGTCTTCGTGAATCTGCAACTCCGGCCAATCGACAGCGTGACCATCAATATGGGTGTGCGCCATAGCCGCTTCACATCCAAGGATGACATGAAGCTTTATCACGAGGTCTTCGAACCGTCAGAGACAGAGGGGCCGGGCGGAGGCGGTCGTTGGCGCTGCCGTGACGAAGATGGCGACGGACAATGCGATGGCTATTACGCCAAAGCGACCAAGCATGGTACCGCGCCTATTGTCAGCCTGGCCTGGGAGCTCTGGGACGGCGTGCAGTTGTACGGGCGCTATGCGGAGGCCTACCGCATGCCCAGTCTATTCGAGACGACATATGGGTTTTCGTTTTCTCCGGCCCAGGATGTGGATCTCGATCCAGAGCATGCCAAAAACAAGGAAGTCGGGGTCAACTTCATTCATGACAGTGCGTTTCTGCCGGGCGACAAGCTGCGGCTGCGCGCGGCCTATTTCAAGAACCACATCAAGGATTATCTGACCAGGACATCCAATAATTTGTGGGATGCGAATTACGGGCGCACGTTTTACACCATGCGCAACATACGCGGCGCTCGCTTCCATGGTTATGAGCTAGGGGGGTCTTATGACACCGGCGGGCTGTTCGCAGATTTTGGCGCGACCCGCTATACCTTTATCGAGACCTGCCATTACGGCAGTTACCGGCCGGATCTCTGCACGGATTACGGCATTGCCAATAGCTACATCACCAACATGATTCCGCCGAAATGGCATGCCTCTGCAACCCTGGGCATGCGGTTGTTCGAGCGGCGGCTGATGCTGGGCGTACGGGGCACGTTTATGGGTGCCCGGACACGGCAGCCGGAATACAACGATCAGACCAAACAAGGCTCTCTGGCCCCAGTGCCCTGGGAGGCCTACAAGGTATTCGATCTGTTTGCCAGCTATCGCGTCAATGACACCTTAAGCCTGGACTTCAACCTGGACAACTTTACCGACCGCTATTACCTGGATGCGCTCAGTCTGGGCCGCGTGCCGGCACCAGGCCGAACGGCCAGGCTAAGCGCCACTTTGCAATTCTGATTTATCAGGTCGTGCCTGGAGACGGCAATAATTTTTTGGAGGCATCAAGCCATGAATTCCGTTTTACGCAATGTTTTGTTAGGCCTGGGAACTTCCTGGCTTCTTGCCGCTTGCGGTGGCGGCAGTGACAGCGGGGGAGAGGGGGGAGCGACGGCGCCAGCGGCGCGGCCCAAAGCCCAAGCCGTGGCGACACCGGATACCGTGATGGCGGGAGCCTCAGTCACGCTGCAGGGCAGCGGTCTTGCTGCGGCTGGCGGTGAGCTGGCTTATGCGTGGCGTTTGATCGGCAAGCCTGAAGGCAGTCAAGCGGAGATAAGTGATTACGCAAGCGAAACTGCCACGGTGGTAACGGATAAACCTGGGGCGTACACCGCCAGCCTGACCGTGACCGAAGCTGGTGTGGCAAGTGATCCTTCACATGTGGATTTCCGCGCCAAGAATCCGAACCCAGTGGCCGTCGTGATACCGGCTGTTAGCGGCCAGCCTGGCCAGCTGATTCAGCTGGATGGTACTAAGAGCGTGCCGCCAGATGACGCAAGTGCTGAGGGTTTGAGCTTTCTCTGGACCTTGAGCAAACGCCCTGATGGCAGTGACGCTGAGCTGGATGTTCCCAGTGATGCGCAACCCCGCTTTAAGGCCGACCAGGCAGGCGAGTATGAGGCCACGCTGGTGGTGAGTCATGGAACAAAGCGCAGCGAAGCGGCTGTCGTCATTATTTCCATCAGCAAACCCAATGTTTTGCCGGTCGCCCATGCGGGGGAGGCGCAAACTGTCCTGCGCGGCACCAAGGTTACGCTGGACGGTTCTGGCAGCCATGATGACGATGGCGACTCGCTGCAATACCGCTGGCGCTTAACGAACGCGCCGTTGGCATCACGCGCTGTTTTGCAGAATGCCGATACGGTGGCGCCATCTTTCACGCCAGATGCAACCGGTGCCTATACGTTCAGTCTGTCGGTCTATGACGGTACAGCTCGCAGCGCTCGGGCAAGCACGGTGGTGATCAATGCGGAAACACCGCCAAATGCACCCAATACCAAACCGGTTTCTGCTTTTGCAGCACCTGATGGCCTGCCAACCCGGGATATTCCTGAAGGCGCGTCCTTCCAGGTAGAACTGGGAGGCCGGCTCTGGTTGGCCCAAACGATGGGTTCTTACGATCTTGATGGCGATAAGCTGACGACGGAATGGAAGCTGTTGCAGCACCCGATAGACTTCGATCCCGCAGGTTTCACTGTGTTTGCCTCGGGTTCTGCGCAGCTTTCCAATGCAACGAAGGGGGAGTACGTCATTCAGCGCCGCGATTTTGATGGCAAGGAATGGAGCGACCCGGTCACGCAGACCTACGATTTCAAAACGGGGGCGAATCGCCGGCCCACGGCTGTTGCCAAAGTGGCCAGCGGTGGTTCGTCCATGTTGATTAATCGCACCGTGACGCTGGATGCCATGGATAGCTCGGATCCGGACGATAACAAGCTGAGCTATCACTGGGTTTTGCTGGATAAACCCAACCATAGCCGTGCGCAGCTGGAGAAGGCGAATAGCGCCAATCCTACGATGCTGATTGATCAGCCGGGGCCCTATACCGTTGCACTGGTTGTTACCGATGAAAATGGCTGGTCGAGCCGTCCGGCCGAACTGAGCATCATGGGCAAGAGCCACAATAATCCGCCGATATTCCGGCCAGTGGTGCGTGGGCTGGGCATAGACCTTAATGGCTACGATCCTGATGGCGATGAGCTGACTTATTTGCTGGTGGTCGAGCAGGCGCCTGATATGGCATCGCTGGAACCGCGCAATGTCCGTTGCGATCGTTATGGCGCAGGACGCACTGGCACTTATTCCAATTACAAGGATGGTGTGGCGACATGCACCGGAGTGCCCCGGATTTATTTCAACGGCGACATTACCCGTCAATACGAAGGGGCAGAGCCTGATGTGGTGATCGCTCCGGGCGATTACAAGGTCAGCGTCTCTGTCAGTGACGGTGTTGACATCGTGGATGCCGTCAGCTTGTCCTTCACGGCTGTGAACAACCTTTATTGCCAACCGTTGAAGGGCAGCAGTGTCCAGGCCATCGTCGTTGTCAATAAAGATAACGTCTGCAAACCAGAGTGACCCAGTGCTGCGCCCTTGCCTTGTCGCAGCAGGGGCGCAGTCAGCAGCATACCTCGCTTGAGGATAGCCCTCGTCCCAATTCGGGGACGGTACATCGTAGTTCAACCATTTTGAATGGGAGCTTTACCATGACTTATCGTGTTTCGCTTTTGCAAGCGAGCCTGTGGCTGGCGGCGGCATCGCTGTTGGCGGGTATGTCCGTTGCTCAGGCTGACGTCGTCGGCCATTCATCCGACAGCACGCGTGTGAAAGTTGGTCCGTCTCTTGGGGGTTACCATGGCCCGGCCAATGTGCCTGGTGCAGGTTTCCCGCCCATTATGGGGGGCGGCATTATCGCGCTGTCCGACATTGCGGCGATGGGGGGCGGCTATAACGATGGCGTCGCGTCTATGGGGTCAGTTTCCGCCACGGAAGGAATCTTCTTCTCCAAGACGGATGATTTGCTGGCAGAAGTGTATTTTGGCGAGTATTCCGATACGGCCAATGCGCCCAATGACAACAAGCACAGCGTGTTTTACGTTGGTAAGGACGCCACTGCAAGCATGGCCCATTTGAGCGGTACCGCGACGTACCAGGTCTTTGGGCTTAATAACTATGGTTATGACGGCCAGCGTCTTGGTGCTGTCGGTGTGGACCAGAATGGTAATCGTGTGTTGACAGCAGCAGAGTTCACTGTTGATTTCGACAATAACAAGTTGATAGGCAGCCTGGAGCGCTTGGATCATGCCAATACGGCAGGTGTGACGGATACCCTGACGATCCATGCCGGGATCAACAGCAGTAACGGATCATTTTATGGCCTCGCGCAAGCCAATGGCCATCAGAACGGTTTCTCTAGCGGCCAGTTCTACGGCGGTGATGCATCGTCACTGGCTGGGTTTGCAGAATTCGCGGATCGCAATCTGGATACTGCCTTTGGCGGGGAGCGTTAAGCGTTTGTTTGCGATCCATGCCTGAATAGTTCTAGATAGGCAAGTGTCCTGGTGTTGGCGCCAGGACACTTTTTGTTTCTTGCTGAAGCATACATATCTTTGAATATTCACGGCATAGGTAGGAGTGCATATGCCAGAGGGGGTGTTAGTGAGGCAACAGTGTTTTCTGTGCTAAAGAAGTCTGGGTGGGTACTGATATCGCTCGGACTCTGCGGGCCGCTGGAACTAGCGATTGCTCAGGATACGGAGCGCGATCGTTGGTTATGGATGGAAACTGATCAGGCCCAACGCAATAAGGATCAGCAAGCCCAGGAAGCGCTGGATATGCCTTTTCAGCGTTCTGGAAGTCAGGAAGTGCTGGTTATCAAAGGCCGCCGTTTAGGGGTAGATGTCAAGGATGTCCGTCAAGTGGAGCTCGCGATGCTCCTGGCGATTAATCATCGCCAATGGCAAGATTTGGAACGGTTTTTGGATCTATATCGCGGCTTGTCTGCACCCGCCTTGCATTTTCAGCGCTTTGCCGAAGCTGCTTGGGCAAATGCCCAGGGAAAGAACAGGGAGGCCGAAGCAGGTTTCCGGGAGGCCTTGGCCTTGCAGCCAGGATTTTCACGGGCACGTATCGAACTGGCACGGCTTTTATTTGATGAGCGCAGAAATATCGAGGCCGAACAGCTGTTCCATGAGGTGCTGGCAGATCCTCGTTTACCCGAGAAGGTACGCACCAATTTACAGGAAGGTTTCCTCAGGGCGATTGAGATGCGTCGGGCGTGGAGCGGATCAATCGCGTTGGGCTTGAAGCATAACGATAACCTGGCGCAAACGACGGCGAGCAACGATTGTTTGGCGTATGACGGCTTCGGACTGGGCATGTGTCTGTACCGTCGGCAGATTCCCGCACCGATGGCAGGTAGCGGATTGAGCTATGAAGCATCGGTGGGCAGGCGTTATGACTTGATTGGCCGGCATGGGCTGGCAGTGCGCGGGATGGTTTATGGCGATAACTATGCTAACCACTCCGATTTCAATGAGATGACGCTATCGCTGCATACCGGCTACAGCTATCAGAGCAGATATCAGACGATATTTTTGGCACCGCTCATTGAATACAATCTTTATGGGCAGCATAAGATGTATCACGCATGGGGGGCACGCGTCGATTGGACTGAGGCGGTGTCACCGCGCCTGTCTATTAACGTACAGGCTGAACATAAACGCTTTTCGTATCGTGAAGGTTATGCGACGAATAATGATGGCGCAATCAATAGCGTGTACTTAACAGCCTACCGCAGTGTGTTGGATAGATGGACCTTGATCGGTGGGATCGAATGGTCACATAAGCAGAATGATTGGGCTGTTAATCGTTATACCCAGCGTGGCATGCGTGCAGGTTTTTATCGGCCCCTGGGGCAGGATGTGACATTGTCATTGTTGGCCTTGTTCCGGGAGCGCAAACATGACGGATATAGCGCTCTACTAGGGGGCAAGCGTCATGATAAAACGCAAATGTATATCGCGACCCTGCGTGTGCCAGGCTGGCAGTGGCAGGGATTTAGCCCTCGTCTGACTTGGCGCCACACGCGCACACACAGCAGCATAGATTGGTTGTATTCATATAACAAAAATGAAATCAGCTTGATGCTGGAAGCAAATTTCTGACGGTATGGCGCAGATATTCATGCTTGTCACTCTTATCGCGGTTTGTAATTTTTGTTCAAGGCCGGGCGAAGGTGTGTGATCAAGTAATGTTCAAGTGCCAGGGCAAGATATTGGCATTCATCAAAACCCAGGGTGTAAGCACCATCGACTCCTCTATCTCGCCAAAGATCTTTGAGTTTGTGCCAGTTAGGACGATTACGATCAGCTAGGAAAACATGCTTAAGCCTGGTAGATATGCCATGGTTTTCATAGCGATCCCCAGGCCTGCCGGCAGCCATACCAGCGCCTATGTAAAGGATCTGTTTTCCTCCAAGCAAGGCGTAGCAGCCATTGCGGTTGTAGTTGGGGCAGGGGGCGCTTAAGAATGGTTCCCACATTGTCCACCGTGGTGCTGCAGCCGCCGCATCTGTTGGCCAATGCCGCTGGAAGAACCGGTTTGTAAGGTCTTGGAGGGTGTGGATGCTGGCGTTAGTCATGTCGGGCTGCATGAAAAAACCCGCATCGCTGGTGCTAAATGCGGGTTTCTTAGGCAGCTGTGTGCTGCCATAGACAAAATATCTTGGTGCCCGAGGCCGGAATCGAACCGGCACGCCTGACGGCGAGGGATTTTCTTCCCACTTCGGCTTTCGCCGCCGTGTGGCGCAAGCCGCACGTTCGTGGTCTGGAGCACGCCTTCACCTTGGCCTTGCGGCTGTAGGTGCCCGCCGTCTGCTCTCTACACCTTCCTGGCCGTGATGAAACGGGCCAGGCTTGGCTCGGCGTTGGCGCGGATGGGGGCATCCAGGGCGTTCGCCGAGTTTGACGGGCGTCACCTGCCGGGTTTCCCTGGCAGGGCTCAAATTTTCAAGTCCCTTGTGTCTACCGATTTCACCACTCGGGCAGTGGGGCGGTGGTCTGGTGACCGTTGCCGAGGCAAGATCATAGCCGATTTCCGGCTTACCGTTTTATTCACGGCGGCTACGCATGGGCGCTATCTCGACGTACCATGAAGGATGTTGCCGGTATGGCGGTGCTTGAATAAGGACGGTTGGAGATGAAACAGGTAGAGGTGGATGTCTGGTCGGATTTTGTCTGTCCGTGGTGCTGGATCGCGAAGACGCGTTTGGCGCGGGCGATTGATAGCCTGCAGGACGAGATGCAGGTAACGGTGCGTTATCGCGCTTACCGTATTGGGCGCGGCGCGGCCGCCGGGGATTTTCAGCGTGCGGTGCAAGAGAAGTTCGGCAGCGCCGCGCAGGCAGCGCAGATGATGCAGGCGGTGGCGCAGCAAGGCGAGCTGGAAGGCCTGGTTTACCGCTTCGATACCATGCGTTTCGGCGATACGGCAGACGCCCATGCGCTGGTGCAGGCCATGGGGAATGAGCGTGACCGCAATACGCTGGTGGAAGCGTTGATGCGGGCTTCCATTACCGATGGCAGGAATATTTTTGATCGCGCGGAACTCAGGCAGATTGCGCTGGCAGCCGGGATGCCGGCAGAGGCGGTGGCCGCCTGCCGTTTCGAGACGGCAGGGGTGCTGGAGGATGAGCAGCTGGCGGCGCAGATGGGCAGCGGCGTGCCCTTGTTCTTGTTGAACGGGCAGCTTTATTTCTCTGGCGCGCAGCCTTTTGAAGTGTTTCAGCAGGCCTTGCGCCGTGCCGCCGAAACCGCGCCCGAGAGTGCGGCAGTGCAATCTGGCGGCACATGCGGGCCGGATGGCTGCAGCGTGTAGCGGCTGAACGCTGCTTTTGCCTGGCGCGGATCAGGCGCGCGTTCTTGTTCCGCGCCGGATTCCGCGCTTGATTTCAGCGCCGGATTCCAGTGCCGGATTTCAGCGGCTGCTTTGATAGACCAGGGTGGCCGCAGTGAGGTCTTCCAGCGCAGAGCCGACCGCCTTGAAGACAGTGATGTCGCTGGCCTGGGTGCGGCCAGGATGCTGCTGGCGGCAGAGCGTTTCAAGATTGGCGCAGATGTCGCTTTGGTGAAAGCGCCCGGTTGCCAGGGCATCAAGCAGGTCACCGGCTTTTGTGGGGGCTTCGTCGGTATCGACGAAGACTTTGTTGCCGATAAAACAGTCCGGATCGCTTTCTTTCATTTTGGGCGTGAAGCTGCCGATCAGGTCCAGGTGCACGCCAGGCTGCAGCCATTTGCCGTGAATCAAGGGGGCTTCGGATAGCGTGGCGCAGCTGATGATGTCCGCTTGGCGCGCCGCCTGTTCGAGATCGTCGATGCGCGTGGCGCTCATGCCTTCTGCCTGCAGCTGTTCGATCAGCGCCTGGGCGCGTTCGGGGTTGGGGTTCCAGATATCGACATGCTCGATCTTGCGCACAGCGCGCATGGCGCGCGGCACCAGGCTGCCGACTCGTCCGGCGCCCAGCAGCAGCAGGCGGCGCGCATCAGGCCGGGCCAGATAATCGGCCCCCAGCGCAGCCGCCGCAGCGGTGCGGCGCGAGGTGATTTCGTCGCCGTCTATCAGGGCCAGCGGCACGCCGGTCGTGGCATCGTACAGAATGTAGGTGGAATGCAGGCCGGGTAGATTGCGCTGGCCATTGCCGGGAAAAATGTTGACGGTTTTCAGGCCGTAATAGCCTTGCTCGCTCCAGGCCGGCATGATGAGTGAAATCCCGTGCGCTCCCTGGCATTCAATCGGGTGATTGTGGCGCAGGGGAACGGTGCCGCCCTCGGCAAAAGCGCGCCGCAAGGCAGGCACCAGGGTTTCAAAAGACAGTTGAGCGCGGGTTTGCTGGGCGTCGAAATGTTGCATGAATAGGCTCCGTATCGGTCAGGCGCCGGGGCGGGCTGGCCTGGCAGGCTAAGGAAGTCTCGGGGCCGCGCAGGGCAGCTTGCTGTTTGCCCGTATGCTGGGCAATGCAGGGCGCACAGGGCAGGGCAAGGACGCCAATGGCGTCCAGGCGCGTTGGCGGCGTTCCGAGGGCAGGGGAAAAAAGGTGCGGCTGCGGGCCAGGGGAACCGGTCTGCGGCCGCTGTGATGGTTTACAGAATCTGCTGCAGGAACGCGCGGGCGCGATCCGTGCTGGGCGCGGCAAAGAATTCCAGCGGCGGGGTGTCTTCCAGGATCGTGCCTTGATCCAGGAACAGGACACGTTCGGCCATCTGTTTGGCGAACCCCATTTCATGGGTTACGCAAAGCATGGTGATACCTGTGCTGGCCAGTTTGACCATGACTTCCAGGACTTCCTTGACCATTTCCGGGTCCAGGGCGGCCGTGGGCTCATCGAACAGGATGATTTTCGGATCCATGCACAGTGTGCGGGCGATGGCGACACGTTGCTGTTGCCCGCCGGAAAGCTGTGTGGGGTATTTATCGGCATGGCTGGACATGCCGACTTTTTCCAGCAGTTCGCGCGCTTTTTCTTCGGCCCGCTTGCGGTTCTCGCCCTTGACGCTGACAGGCGCCAGCGTGCAGTTGTCCAGCACGGACATATGCGGGAACAGATTGAAGTGCTGGAACACCATGCCGACATCGCGCAATGCGATCGTGGCCTGGGTATCTTGCCGGGTCACGTCGGTACCATGGATTTCGATGGTGCCTTTTTCGATCCGTTCGAGCTGGTTGACGCAGCGGATGAGGGTCGATTTGCCGGAGCCGGACGGGCCGCACAGGATGATGCGTTCGCCCTGGCGCACGTCCAGGTCGATATTCTTCAGCGCATGGTAATTGCCATACCATTTGTTCAGCCCACGGATTTTGACAACGACCGGGCGGCTGTCGGCGGCGCCGGACGGATTCGGGGTGTTGTTCTGGGCGGGATTTTGGGACATGGAGGGTGTCTCCGGGTCTTATAGGAATCGGTGCGCCGAGTAGGGCGCAGGGTGGGTAAAGGTCGGCTCGCCGGTCATCATTTCAGCCAGCAGACGGCCTGAGGCCGGGCCTAGCGTCAGGCCGTGATGGGCATGGCCAAAGTTGAACCACAGCCCCGGGTGGCGCGGCGCCGCAGAGATGATGGGGCGCATGTCGGGGGTGCAGGGGCGGCGCCCCATCCAGGGCTCGGCTTCTATGGCCTGGCCCAGCGGCCAGTATTGGCGGGCGATGCGTTCGGCGCGTGTCAGCTGGATGCGGTTGATAGGCGCATCGGGCAAAGCGAGTTCGACACCGGTAGTCAGGCGCACGCCTTGTTCCATGGGAGCCAGGACAAAGCCGGCGCGCGAGTCACAGAGCGGGTGCCGGGGCGGCGGGGCGTCCGGGCTGGGCTGGAAGTGCAGGTGATAGCCGCGTTTGTGCGCCAGTGGCAGCGCGTATCCCAAAGGACGGAAGAGCTCGGGGGCATCAGGCCCCAGGGCAATGACCGCCTGGGCGGCCTGCAAATCGCCGTCCGGTGTCGCCAGCTGCCAGCCGCCGCTGGTGTTCGGGCGCAGGCTGCGCGCATCCGCATGAATCAGCGTGCCGCCGCGGCGGCAGAAAAGATCGGCGTAGCCTTGCACCAGTTTTCCGGGCGAGCTGACCGTCCAGGGATCCAGCCAGTGAATGCCGCCGGCCATCCTGGCATGCGGCAGCAAGGCCGGTTCACGCGCCGCCAGTGCCGCGCTGTCCAGCACATCGGCTTGCAGGCCGTAACGGCCAGCCAGCGCGCGGGCGTCGGCTGCCGCGGCGGCAAAGGCTGCCGGTTCGCGATAGATATCTATCCAGCCGGCGGCGCGCACCAGGTTTTGCAGGCCCGCCGCCTGGATCAGGGCGTCATGTTCCGTGACACAGCGCTCGATCAGCGGCAGCATGTCCTGCGCCGCCTGCTCCAGCGGGCCAGGCGCGGATTCGCGCCAGTAGCGCCAGAGCCAGCCAGCCATGGCAGGCAGCGCGCGCCATTGAAAGTGCACGTCCGTCTGGCGGTTGGCGGCATAGCGCAACAAGGCCAGCGGAGATTGCGGGAACGAATAGGGCACCACACTGGCGCGTTCGATCAGCCCGGCATTGCCGTGGCTGGTGCCCGAACCGGGCGCCTGCCAGTCCACCAGACAGACGGACAGGCCGCGCTGTTGCAGATGCAGAGCCGTGCTGGTGCCGATAATGCCGGCGCCCAGCACCAGGGCGTCATAGGCCGGGAGAGTGGAATCAGAACTCGTGCGCATGACTCAATTCACGACGTGCCGGGACAGGCGGGTTTCAATGCGCTTGAGTACCCGGCGGATGATTTCCACGATGATGAGGTACAGCACGGCGGCCCACAAATAGACTTCAAAATTGAAGCTGCGGGAGAAGGCCAGGCGCGCGACGCCCATCACGTCATAGACCGTCACCAGCGAAGCGATGGCGCTGGCCTTGATCATCAGAATCAGCTCATTGCCCAGCGGGCCGATGGCGACCAGCATGGATTGCGGCAGGATGACGCGCAGCATGGCGGTGACGGGGCCCAGCCCCAGCGCCTGGCAGGCTTCATACTGGCCTTTGGGGATCGCCATCAGGCTGCCACGGAAAATCTCCGCCTGATAGGCGGCCGTGTTGAGCGTGAAGGCCAGCAAGGCGCAATACCAGGCGTCGCGGAAGAACCACCACAGGCCGACGTCCTGCCAGAAGGGGCGCAGCGAACCCAGGCCGTAATACAGCAGGAATAATTGCGCCAGCAGCGGCGAGCCGCGGAAGAAATAGATATAGGCCCGGCTGGGGTATTGAATCAGCTTGTTTTTGCTCATGCGGCCGATGGCCAGCAGCAAGCCGAGCACCATGCCCAGGGCAAACGATAGGGCGACCAGCTTGAGCGTAATCACCAGGCCGTCCATCATGCGCGGCCCGTAGCGTTCCAGCAGTTCGGGGTCCATCACATGGGACAGCATGTTCATGACGAATTCACTCATCAGCGTGCCTCTTCATAGTGGCGTCCGAAACGGCGTTCGGCGCGGCTGAAAACGACACCGGAGAGTGCCGACAGCAACAGATACAGCAGGCAGGCGACGAAGTAGAACAGCATCGGTTGTTTGGTGGCGGCGACGGCCAGGTTGGTCTGGCGCATCAGATCCACCAGGGAAATCGTGGATACCAGGGAGGAGTCCTTCAGCAGCGTCAGCCAGTTGTTGGACAAGCCTGGCAGCGCGACACGCATCAGTTGGGGCAGGGTGACGCGCAGGAATGTCGTGCGCCGCGACAGCCCCAGGGATTGCGCCGCTTCCTGCTGCCCCTTGGGGATGGTTTTGAAGGCGCCCAGCCAGACTTCGCTGGAAAAGGCGGCCAATACCAGACTGAATGCCACGACAGCGGCCAGGAAGGCATTGATGCGGAATTCACTCTGGTAGCCCATGCGTTCCAGCAGATGCTGGATGCCGATCTGCGCGCCGTAATACACCAGCAACAGGGTCAGCAGTTCGGGCAGGCCCCGGAAGACAGTGGAAAAAACGGTGGAGGCAGCGCGCGGGAGGCGGCGTTTGGAACGGGCCCCCATCGCGACAAGCAGCCCCAGCGGCAGGCCGATGGGCACGCAGCAAAGTGCCAGTGTGATAGTGACAAGCGCGCCCAGAAGCAGCGCGCCGCCCCATCCGCCGTGGCCGAAGGAAAGCAGGCTGAGCAGATCAAGCATATTGGTTTATATCCGGCAGGGAAGGTCAGTAGATGTCAGCGCCGAAATAATGGTTGGAGATCTTCTGATAGGTGCCATCGGCGCGGATATCCTTGATCGCCTGATTGAAGCGTTCGCGCAGGGCATCGTCACCCTTGCGCATGGCAATGCTGGTATCGCCTTCCGTGCCGGGAATGTCGCCAAGCAGCTTGCAGCAGCCTTCGCTGTTCTTTTCCAGCCATTCGAGCAAGGGGAATTTGTCATGCACGATGGCATCCAGGCGGCCGCTGATGAGATCCGTGCCGGCTTCGTCCGGCGTGGGATAGAGGCGGACGTCGGCGCCTGCCTTGCCATAGACGTCTTCGGAATACATGCCCTGGGTCGAGGAGGACTGCGCGCCGATGACGCTGTCTTTCAGTTCATCGGCAGACGTGCCGGTGAGCTTGGAATCTTTGGGCACGGCCACGGCCAGGCGGGTGCGGTAGTACGGTTCGGAAAAATCGACACGGCGGGCGCGTTCTTCGGTATCCACCATGGACGAAACAATCGCGTCGAATTTGCGCGCCATCAGGGCGGGAATGATGCCATCCCAATCCTGGGCGACCAGGACGCACTGGGCCTGCATCTTTTCGCACAAGGCATTGGCGATATCGACGTCGAAGCCATAGAGCTTGCCGGAGGCATCAACGGCATTGAACGGAGGATAGGCGCCTTCGATGCCGATGCGGAGGGTGTCGGCCTGCGCTTGCGCGGAAATGGCGCAGAGTGCCGTGACAGCCAGCATGGATTTCAGCGTTTTTTTCATGATGCGCTCCTTGAATGGTTGAATATTGTGAAAAAACAGAACGGCCTGCAGGATACCGTCTTGAAAGGGGCTAAGTTTAGGACGATTCAGGAAAAGGCGTCCTGCGCCGAGGTGTAGCCGATAAAGGCATGATTCAGCCCGGCAATGTGTTCCAGCCGCTGTTCGGCGGGCTTGCCCAGCCGGACAAACACTTCATTGACCATCAAATGCGCCAGCACCTGCATGGGGGCAGTGCATTCCCAGAACATATCCAGGCCGGTCGGCACACGGAAGACTTCCGTGGCGCTGCTGTCGGCCCAATCACAGTACATATCGGTGACCAGGGTGACGGGCAGCCCATGATCCCGGGCTTTGCGGCATAGCAGCAGCGCGTGGCGCGAATAGCGCCGCGCATCGAACACAATCAGCGCGGTTTCAGCGGGGTCAGCCAGCAGGGCATCGCTGTAGTGGCCGGCCGCGTTGTCGATCAGGTGCACGCCTGGGCGGATATATTGCAGCAAATGCGCCATACAGGCCGCGACACCCCGTTCGGTCTGGAAGCCTGCCACCAGCACGGTCTTGCATTGGGCCAGGCGGGTAACGACCGGCTGCCATTGGGGAGCATGCGTCAGTTCATAGACTGCCACCTGGGCCGCGATGCTGAGTTCCAGGCTGCGGCTGTAATCTGGCCCGTCCGCGGAACGTCTTTGCAGGAAATCCTGCAAGCGCTCGCCCATCAGCCAGGGGCTGTCACCCAGGTCGTCGCGCAGGCTTTGCTTGAGTTCCTTGAAATGCCGGAACCCGAGGTGGCGGCAAAAACGTCCGACGGTTGTTTCACTCAGGCCGAGTTTGGCGGCCAGACTGGCAGAAGTCTCGAATGGCAGGCTGTTCAGGTTGCCCAGCATATAGCTTGCCACCGTGCGCTCCGACGCCGTGCCTTGGCTGCGGAAGCGTTCCAGGCGCTGAAGCACGCTGGCGGCGGCTGCTGGATTCTCCATTTTTTTCTGCAAGTTTTCTGTCATTGCCAAAATTTATGGGATAAAGCTGACATTGGGTACTTGGGGGATTCCCTAGGCAAAACCCAGGCAGCCTGCCATTAGCGCGTGCGGCATGGCCGGAATGCGGGGGGAAAACAGCCAGGATCCAGCAGGCCGCGCCAGGGAAGCGCCGCCTGCCGCAACTCAGAATTTCAGGCTTTTCAGATGAATACTGGTTTCGGTGGCGGCAATGCCTTTGATCAAACGGATGCGCTCCAGGGCTTCAGCCAGTTGCGCCATGCTTTGCACGCGAAGTTCAGCCAGCATGTCCCAGCGGCCATTGGTGTCATGCAGTTCGGCGATGGCCGGTTCGCCAGAGAGCGCCTGGACGATGCGCTGTGTTTCGTGCCCCTCGATGGCGATGCTGGTCCAGGCCACGATTTCTTCCGGCTGGGAGTCGGGCCGCACCCGGATGCTGTAGCCCAGGATGACGCCATCACGCTCCATGCGGCTCAAGCGGTTGTTGACGGTGCCGCGCGAGACATCGAGTTTTTTCGCCAGCGTGGCGACCGAGGTGCGGGCATCGTTGCGCAACAGGCCCAGAATCTGATGATCCAGGCTATCCATTGATAGTTTCGTCATTTTTTATTGTCATTTTGTCAATAGATGGACATTTTATAGATATTTTTGACGCTATGAATTGATCCTGGCCTGATAAACAATAGAAAAAAGCGCCACGGAACATAAAGTTCCGGGCATCCGATCTATCAAGAGGAGAAAAAACATGACTACCTTCCTGGCAACCGAAGACGTCGTTACGCTGACCCGTCAACTGGGGCTTGAACAGACCCTCAGGCAGATGGCAGCCTACATCGAGGCGGATTTCCTGCGCTGGGAAGCGTTCGACAAAACAGCCCGGGTGGCCAGCCATTCCGAGATTGGCGTGATCGAGCTGATGCCGGCGGCAGACAAAGATCTGTACGCGTTCAAGTACGTCAACGGCCATCCATCCAATCCGCAAGTGGGCCTGCCTACCGTCATGGCGTTCGGGGCGCTGGCTGAAGTCTCTACCGGCAAGCCTTTGCTGCTAAGCGAACTGACGTTGACGACGGCCTTGCGTACCGCTGCCACCTCTGTGCTGGCGGCCAGAGTGCTGGCGCGTCCCGATGCGCGTGTGATGGCCTTGATCGGCAACGGTTCGCAAAGTGAATTCCAGGCGCTGGCTTTCCATTATTTGCTGGGGATAGATACCTTGCGGCTCTACGATGTTGATCCCGGCGCGACGGCCAAGCTGCGGGCCAATCTGGCTCATGTGCCGGGCCTCACGCTGCTTGATTGCGCCAGCGCAGCGCAAGCCGCGCAAGGCGCGGATATCGTGACAACGGTGACTGCCGATAAGACCAATGCCGTCATCCTGGATGCCAGCATGATTGAGCCTGGCATGCATATCAATGCTGCCGGCGGTGATTGCCCGGGCAAAACCGAGCTGGCGGCCGAGGTGCTGTTGCGCGCGACGACGTTTGTGGAGTTTGAGCCGCAGTCCCGCATTGAGGGGGAAATTCAGCAAATGCCGGCGAGCTATGCGGTGCAGCCGTTGTGGGAAGTGCTGGCAGGCAAGCGGCCTGGGCGCAGCACGGCGCAAGAGATCACGGTGTTCGATTCCGTGGGCTTTGCGCTGGAAGACTATGCCGCGCTGCGTTTTCTGCATGATCAGGCGCAAGCGCTAGGCCTGGGTGCCAGCCTTGAACTGGTGCCCGATCTGGCCAACCCTAAGAACTTGTTCGGCGAAGCCTTGGGCGCATCGGCGGCGGCTGCCAGCGCCCGCCAGGCAGGGGCTGCCGCCGCCTGAGATTCCGCCGCATTGCTTATTCGCGTTCTGTCCTTCACGTTTTTTACCAATACTCACGCTCAAGCCTGAAATTTGGCGGCCCGCTTGAGTCTGCAACAAGTAGAATAGCATTCCATGCCTCGGCCATTCTCTGGTCGGGGCATTTCTTATCTGATGCGCCGTTTTCTGACTGTCCGCTGAATATTCGGGCCTGCGCAGACGGCATTCCGTGGAACTGCGAACGTGCTATATCTGCTCTGGCTGGCGCCGGTTGTCCTGTTGATCGTCCTGATAGGGGTATTCCG
>NZ_JBQEKA010000035.1:0-32400 GCF_052103615.1 Kerstersia sp.
CTGCGCCGGCCGGTTGCAATACAGGCTGAATAGGAACAGATAAAGCACTGCAAAGAAAACCGGAAAGAGATAGTTAGCCGCCCCCACCGTCCAAAGGACAGTCTGGCCCAGGATCAGATTGCCGCTCAAATACAAAGCCAGCAAAAAAACAAACAACTCGGTTTTAGGCTGAGTGCCCAGCCAGATGGCCGGCATACGCGAAATCATATAGATCGCAGCCACCAGCGCGCCGGCCTTCAAGGCAGCAGTGCACCATGAACTATCCAGATACAGGATCCCCGCACTGATATAGTCAGCCAGGAAACGGCCGCTCCAATGCGTGTAATGCATGACGTGGTTCATCCACGTCAAACCCATATTGTGGTAACTGAAATCGTCCGAATGCAGCGGCACCAACCATGCCAGATACAAGACCATACAAAAAACGATGGCACAAGCCACCCACGCGCCGCGCCCCGCCTTCATATCCATTCCCATTTTTTGTCTGTGCGCCTGGAACCCTTCCTCGCGGGAAGCAGCCCTTTCAACCACCGTTACAGCTTTTTCTTCAAAACGTACCGGGGTCGTCTTTTGACCTCAACATAAATACGTCCCACATACTCTCCCAGCAAACCGATGCCAATCAATTGCACGCCCCCCAGGAAAAGAATCGAGACGATCAGAGATGAATACCCCGGCACTGAATCGTCCAAAAACAGCTTATTGATGATGCTCCAGCACCCATAAAAAAATGCGCCGCCGGCGACACACAGCCCGAGATAGGTCCAGAAGCGAATTGGCAAGGTCGAAAAACTCGTCAGACCTTCCAGGCCCAAGTTCCATAACTTCCAGCCATTGAATTTGCTTTGGCCTGCCGTCCTGGGCGCTCGCGCGTACTCCACAACATCCACTGTCCCGCCAATCCAGGACAGAATCCCTTTCATGAACAGGTTACGTTCAGGCAAAAGAATAATTTGCTCCACCAGGGAACGGGACATCAGGCGGAAATCCCCAACGTTTTCTTCGATTTTTGGATGGCTGATTTTATTGTGCAAACGGTAGAACCATTCGGCCGTTTTGCGCTTCAAGAAGCCGTCGCTGGACCTATCCATTCGTTTGGCCAGAACCATGTCGGCCCCTGCCAGCCATTTTTCCACCAAGACCGGTATGACCTCGATAGGGTCCTGAAGGTCCACATCTATGGGAATCACCGCGTCGCCTGTGGCATGTTCCAGACCGGCGAACAAGGCCGCTTCTTTACCGAAATTACGCGTAAAACTCACCAGCGACACCAGCGGGTCACTGATCGCTAACGCCGCCACCATGGATTCTGTCGCATCCCGGCTGCCGTCATTGACGAACACCATCTCTACTTGCCAGTCTGCCAATGCTTGATTTGTCCTAACAGCCTGATAGAACAAGGGCACCGCTTCTTCTTCATTGAAGACAGGCACAACCAAAGAAATTTTCATTTGATGAACCCTAGCGAAAGACTACAAAGCGTGAATACAAAAACCCTACCACCAGGCTAAATCCCGAGAATAGCGCCAGCACCACCACTGCCGGCCCTTCCAGCACATCGCCAACATAGCCGAATGCATAGCTCATTAACGCCATGAAACCGACAAACAAGAGATAGCGGCGCCGGGTGGATGCAGCCTTGAACGTAAACCTGGCGTTGATAAAAAAAGAAAATGTGGCAGCGCCAATAAAAGCAAGAAAATTGGACCATGACTGCGGCAGTCCGCCCAAACTGAAAAACAGAAAAAACACGGCCCAGTGCAATGCAGTATTGGCAACACCCACTGCGGCGTAACGCAAGAAAACACTCAACATCTATGATCCATCACTCATGAGGTCATAACACGCAGCAAAGCGGCGGCTGGTGCCAGAATCGGCCAGCGCCCAGCCCACCCGCTCAAGCGGGTCCGCATTGCCCTTGCTCTCGCTGATATGGCTGAGCCGGCCTGAATCCTGAATCTTGTTCATCAGGCCTACAGACCTCCTGCATCTCCATCCGCAAAGGCGCCCGAAAGATAGGTGCAGAGTGTAAACCTTATTTCAAATTTTTCTGTTTTTTACACGCATCGGGTAAGGGGGTCCGTGATTCAGGTGCCGCGGCAGCATGCGCCTACCTTGAGAAACTCCTGGCTATTTTTCTTCTGCGGCCCCTCATGCCGGACTCAAACAGCGCTGCCCCCAGCCATAACAAAGTCTGTTTCACGCCACTCAAAGCGCCCCATGCCGTTCTTTCTGATCATCATGACGCCATGGCGGGTTGTCTTGCATACCCATTCCTGCTTGGAACGTTCCAGCTTTGCTGGCGCGGCGCGCACAGCGGCAGGGGTGAGGACAGCGGCCAATGCGCAGCATGGCGCGCGCACGGATTCATATTGAATCCAGTCTATGGAGGCCTGTCGCGCCGCTTCGGCCAAGGCCTGGGTCTGGCGGTAGTCCGATGAGTGTTTCCAGAGGTGTGACAACTTAGACCACGGTTCCGCCATCAGATTAATGGCCCGCCCATTTACCGAAGCCTGAAAAAAGGTATGTTCGGTAATCAGCTCGCCATCCACGGCCAAACCCGTGCTGTCACGCAGAAAACGCAGGCGCCAGTAAGCCACTTCAGAACAGGCGCCATCCAGCGTAGCCGCGCCATACCATAGGCCGCTGCGTTGCGCAGGGCGAAAACGCGACTCGTGCTGAGGAAAATAACGGAAGGGGCTGAGCAGTAAATAATGCTGCCTGTTTGCCTGCCCCTGGGGCGGGGGCTTATTCCCTTCCAGCAAGGCTTCCAGCAGATCCTGCTCTTCCAGCGAATCCACCAGCTTCATGGAAGCCGCAATATATTGGGTTTCCACCCCGCGCCAGGCATTCTCCATGGCCAGGTTGCCGCTATGCGCTGCAAGCCATTCTTGCTGCCAGCTGCAGCTCATGTGGCCGCTCATGTGGCCGCCCGCATGCCATCCAGGTAGGCCAGCGTCCTGACCAAGCCATCGACCTTGCGCACGAGCTGGCTAGGGATGCCTTGCAAAGCATCATTGTGACTTTCCATCCACCGCTTGCGCTTGTGGGCATCCCCACCCACCAGGGGATCCAGAGACCTGAAGACCCGGATCAGCATCAATGCCAGCTCGCCCTCTTTCGTGTCCGGGCTGATGGTCCGGCCTTGCCCTTTGAGGCGCGATACGGTTGGCTCACTGACCCCGATAACCAAGGCCAGTTCGGAATGATTCAGCCCGAGCTGATCGGCGGCGCGCAGCGTGGCCTTGGTCAGAACCAATGCTGCGTCTGGCATGGCACGGGGTGTTGCCGGCATGATCGCCTCCTGTCGTCACTTACGGGGTAGGCTCATGGTATCAAAAACACGGGGAAAATCAATCAATTGAAAATAATATGGAATTTAATTTCAAATGAAAATCAGCATGCGTCCTGATGGGTACAGGATACTCCCCTTGCCCGTCCATCCTGAGCCGGGTCAGTCAGTTATCCTGAGCTCGCCGCCAGGCTCCGTAGGCAATTGACGCTGCGGCAGCGCCACCCAAGGCGCCAGACAAAATGACTCGCCATGCCTGCTGCGCGTCGCCGCCCAGCCGGCCGCCCAGGCTAAAGCAGACCAGCGCCAGCACGCCACCCAGCACCAGCGCTCCCAGCACGCCAGTCCAGCCTTGCATGCGTTTGCGCAAAGCGCCCATGATGCCGCCGCCTATCAAGGCCGGCACGCCGCCCGCTATGTATGAGAAGAAGAACAGCATGATCAGCATGTCAGCAGCAGCAGGCCGGGAACCTGGCATATCCCGCTCCAGCCAGGACGCCGTCAATAAGAAGACGGCCATGCCGACAGGCGGCCCGATGAGACCAAATAACAAAGCAAAAGGCAGGATGCCAGGCTTGCGGTCGAAATCGGAACGATTATCCAAAAAACGTCGCCAAAGCCATTCGCCCAACACAATGGGCAACACCAGCATGATGAGCAACCCCAACAACCAAGACCAAATTCCGACCAGCATTCCTGTACTCCCTGGCATCCTGGTTGCGGCATTTGCCGCACGCAAGAAAACGTAAATGACATGCATTCATATCGAAACATATAAAAAATGCCGCCCCGTATGACACCTGCAAGGGACGGCAACAAACTATGTCACGATTGGATGCAATTCTAGTCTAAATTTGCGAGTTTTCTTCTATTTCAGTTAAAAGAAAACGTTCCATGCTGTCATCCAGTTCTTCCATCCATGGCGTATGGTGCGCCGGCGCCTTGGTGCCGGTCACGACTGACACATAGCTCTGATCGCGGTAGCCCAGAATGTCTTTCTGCTTGTCGCGCAGCCAGCGCTTGAGCAAGACAGCCACCTGTTCTGCCTCGAAGCCAGGATAGTCGGTACGATCCATCAGATCCCGGACATAGGCCGTCTGGAAATCCACAGCATCGAAGCTATCTTTCACTTCGGCTTCGCGTGCCAGCCACCTCTTGCTATCCGCCAGCATGCCTTGTTTCACCGGTGCGGCGATACGCCCCAGCATGACATCGCGGGCAAACCAGGCCTGGGCGTCGAACATGTTGAAGGTGTAGTACTGATCCTGCATGCCGAGGTAGAAAAGCTGCGGCTGCTCGATCCAGACCACGCCTTTGTACAAGCCCGCCGGATACAGGCAGTTATGGGTTGACAAACGCAGGTTGTCCGCCAGGAACGGAAATTTGTGCTGGTAACCCGTGCATAAGATCACAGCATCGAAGCGCCGGGAAGATCCGTCAGCAAAATAGGCAATTTCACCGTCGAATCGCAGCAGCAAAGGCAACTCACTGATTCCGTCCGGCCAGTTGAAGCCATGCGGATGGCTGCGGTAGCTGATGGTGACAGATGCCGCGCCATGCTTGTGGCACTGCACGCCTATATCCTCCGCCGAGTAACTGCCCCCTACCAGCAGCAGATCCTTGCCGACGAATTGATCGGCGCCACGAAAGTCATGGGCGTGCATCACAGTACCTGGAAATTGCTCCAGGCCTTCGAAATGCGGCACATTGGGTGTCGAGAAATGCCCGCAGGCGATCACCAGATAGTCGAACTCCGACGTATAGGTTTCCTGTTTTTCCAGGTTCTCGACCGTCACCCGGAAGATTTTCTGCTCGTCGTCGAACTCGACCCAGCGCGCAACCGTGCGGAAACGGATGTATTGACGCAGGTTGTTGCGGCGCATGCGCCCCTGGATGTAATCGAACAGGACTTCGCGTGGCGGATAGGACGGAATCGGCCGGCCGAAGTGTTCGTCAAAGGAATAGTCTGCGAATTCCAGGGCTTCTTTGGGTCCGTTAGACCAGAGATAGCGGTACATGCTGCCATGCACCGGTTCCCCGTATTCATCCAGACCCGTCCTCCAGGTGTAATTCCACAAGCCGCCCCAGTTGTCCTGCTTTTCGAAACATACAAGTTCGATAGGCTCGGACACCTGTTCAAAAACGGACTCGAAAGCGCGTAGTTGTGCCAGCCCACTAGGACCGGCGCCAATAATGCCAATGCGCATCGTCATGGATTGCTCCTCTTTTCTCATGTCGTTGATGGACGAACAAATGCGCGGCCAAGGCCAGTGTGATGACTCACCAGGACCTGAACATTTGTTCGGATAATCACCCCGATTGGGCGCGGCGCGTGGCCAGCCCAACCTGGTTCCGCCCGAAGTGGACGGAAGGCTGGCACTGCCTGAGAGCAGCAACAGCCCGGCATGCAGAGCCCGTCCAAACACGAACGGGACTCCGAAAGACGCTAGCGGCCGCACACAGCTTTGGTATGCGGCAGCCGGAAGAATGGCCAGAGGCCAGACGCTTTTATTGAAACACAAAAACAAATTTGACTCAAATTGAGTCGAAAATTATGAAAATAGCAAGAGGATGGAAGAAATTAAATCATTCTTCCACTAGATGAAATTTCCACTAAATGGTTAGCATAGGAAACCCTGTGCTGCACCGCCATGCATTGCGCGGTATAACCTCCGGCAAGCTAGCCCGCTCTCCCGCCAGGGAGGCGTTTGCCGTCAGTTCGGCAAGCGCGGGCTGTCTCCTATTTGGTTTGCATTGATAAGGCTTGTACCCTATGAATCTCTCTACCCCGCTTGCCGCTGTTGCCGGCGCAGTCGTGGCAGGTGCCGCAGTATTCTTCACTGTCAGCCATGCGCCTGGCGTTTCCGCCCCGCAGACCACCCCGCTGGTGCCTGGGCAAAACGCTAACGGCGAGCTGACCAGCACCAGTTTGCTGAACTACAACAGCGGCGTGCGCAGCACGCTGTTCACGCTGGATGCAGCCAAGGGAAAAATCGTCAAATTGACGACGAATGGCGCCCTGCGTTCGCAGATCAGCGTCTATCAGGACGGGCAATTAATCTCGCGCAGCCAGGATGATTGCGACAGTTGCGGGCGGCGCAACGCGAACGAAACCACCCTGACGTTCAAAGCCACGGACGGCGGCGCTTACCTGATCGCCGTGAGCGGCACGGATGCCCGTTCCTATGGCCCGTTCCGTCTGTCGGCAGACATCCAGGATGCCTACTCCGGCGCGCCGCTGACCGGCGACCAGCGCATTTCCGATTGGGGTACCGGCCAGTCGCAGGACTACACCCTGCAAATCGACACTGACGGCCTGTACCGCATCGACATGATCGCCACGCAAAGCGAACTGGATCCCTACCTGACCTTGCTGGATAGCAATGGCATGGAACTGGCCAGCGATGATGACGGCGGCAACAATCTGGATGCGCGCATCCAGATTCCTCTGGCGACCGGCACCTACACCTTGCGCGCCGACTCCGCCATGGGCACCAGCGCCTTCCAGGGCAGCTTTGACCTGGAAATCAAGCAATTGAGCCGCCTGGACGACAACCGCATGCCCGACGGCACGCCCCTGACGCTCAACGGCAAACCGGCCAGCGGCCTCTACACCGGCCAAATGCTGCAATATCCGCTGACGCTGGAAGCACCGGCATTGATCACGCTGGAACTGAATACCCAGAGCTTTGACGGCAGCCTAAGCCTGACCGGCCCCAATACCATGCTGTCCAACAACGATTCGGGCCGCAAACGCATCCGTACCATCCTGCCCGCGGGCGACTACACCGTCGGTGTGGACGGCGGCAGCCAGAGCGGCCTGTTCGTCCTGGATAGCCGCAGCCAGGCCGTGCCTGCCAATGCGGGCGGCGGCACGCTGAACGTGGGCGAGCCTCGCCCGAGCGTGCTTATCGGCGGGCTGGATCATGACACGTATGAGTTCACTGTCAGCCGGGCCGGCACCTATGTGATCGACATGAAGTCGCCCACGCTGGATACCTATCTCTGGCTGTTCCAGGATGGCATTCTGATTACCGAAGATGATGACAGCGGCGGCAACCTGGACGCCCAGATCACCGCCACGCTGGAACCCGGCCGTTATCAGATTCATGCCGGCCAATTCGGCAGCACTTCGCGTGACAGCCGCTACACCATTTCCGTGCGCCCCTCGGGCCGCGCTTCGGATAACTAAGCCTAAGACGCTCCCCGGCCCCGCTGGGGCCGGGCGCGCTGTTTCTGCCTACACCGGGAGACGGCGCGCCAGCAAAGTGGCAAAACGCAGCTGAATCCGTTTGCCCTGCTCATCCTTGCGGTGCAGGGTCCCCATCTCTTCATTCGATTTCAGAATTTCCCAGGCGGCGCAATCAGCGTCATGACTATCGCCGCCACCATATAAACCGCTTAATTCGCCAGGTTTGAAGGTAAACGGGAAAGGCACGGGACACGGGCAATCCGGTGTATCCATCGCGGCCACAATCAAATTCAGACCGCCCGGCGCGGTTGCCGCCTGCATGCGCCGCACTAGCGGCACCACTGCCCCGGATGGCAGAAACATCATCACCACCGTAGATAAAATAAAGTCATACGGCCCGCCCAAGGCCAGATCAGCGGCGCCCAGATCCACCTGCTGCGTCACGACATTCGGGCACGACTCCTGCTGCGCCATCTCGCGCAATTGATCCAGACCGGCGACATCCTTGTCCCATGCCGCGACATCATGGCCTTGCATCCCCAAATACAGCGCATTGCGCCCTTTGCCGCAACCGAGATCCAGCACCCGGCAAACACCGGCAGGCAGATAACGCTCGGCAGCCAGCACTTCGGAATGGGTAGGCGTCAGCCGGTACTTTTTTGACAGGTATTCGGCAGGCTCGCACAAAAAGGCCAATTGGCACTGCACATCCGGGCTGAAACCCGCGATCCGGTGCCACTGCTGCGGTTCGATCAGCGGCGGCTGCTGCGCCACGGAACAATGCAGCGTGCGCAGCACGGCGCCCTGCTCGTCGGTCAGCGCGAAGTCCAGCGTGCCGCTCAATATCGTCAAGCGCGCCCACGTCCCGGCCTTGGTATTGTGATTCCGCTGAAAGGCCTCGGGCAAGCCTTGGGCATCCCAGACAGGCAAGGTCTTGTAGCAACGCAGCGCGTCCATCTTTTTCTCCAGATTTTCTGCCGGCAATTCGTGAATCAATCGGGCGGCCCAGGCTGATGCCAGCTGACCATAAAAGTGTATTCATCATACATCTTATCTAAGCATTCCCCGCCCTGCCATGCAGCCCTTGCACCGTATGATTTGCGCTGCGGCAGCCTGGCACAGCGCCTTCTGCTGCACCACAGCAGCCCGGTGACCCCGCGGTACCTCGGCACAAAATAAACCAGCCGGATGCGCAATTTCCGCAGCCGGCTGGCTTGCCCTTCTGCGCGTCTGAGGGCGCTGCGTTCCCTTGGATCAACGGCCAGCGCGAACAGCGATCCTAATGACGGACGGCCTCATTGATGCCCAGGCCGGTCTGTGCCTGAATGAACTGGCGGTCAAACCCTGCGCGTTCGCGAGCGATGCCCGCGCTGCGATCCAGCCGGGACACGCCGTAGCACACCAGGAATGCCAGAGGCATGGAAAACAGCGCGGGATGTTCGTAAGGAAAAATCGCCGCCGGATAACCCAGCACGCTTTGCCACACAGCAGGGGACAGCACAACCAGGACAACGGCCACCACCAGCCCGGTCAATCCCCCCCACAAGGCACCACGCGTCGTCAATCCTTTCCAACTCATGGCCAGGATCAGCACGGGAAAGTTGGAAGAAGCCGCCACCCCAAACGCCAGCGCCGTCATGAAGGCGACATTGATGTTTTCAAAGACCAGCCCCAGCACAATCGCCGCCAGGCCGATGCAGAGCGTAGCCACTTTCGACACCCGTATTTCCCGGCGCTCATCCGCCTTTCCCCGGTGCAACACCATGGCATACAAATCATGCGAAATCGCGGACGCGCCTGCCAGCGCCAGCCCCGACACCACAGCCAGAATGGTTGCAAAGGCTACGGCAGACATAAAGCCCAGCAACAAATTGCCGCCCACGGCATTGGCCAGGTGCATGATGACCATATTGCTGCCGCCCCGTAACGCCCCTGAAAGATTGCCATCGACAAAGTAGCTAGGGTTGCTGCCCACAATCACAATGGCCGCCAGACCCATCACCACAACAATCAGGAAGAAATAGCCGACAAAACCCGTGGCATAGAACACCGAGCGCCGCGCTTCCCTGGCATTGGTAACGGTAAAGAAGCGCATCAGGATATGCGGCAGCCCGGCTATCCCGAACATCATGCCCAGCGACAGCGAAATCGTGGATATCGGGTCGGACAACATGCGGCCCGGCTCCAGAATGGCCACGCCCTGTTTGCTGCTCGCCACGACAGCCCGCAGCATTTGGCCCAGGCTGAAGTCAAAGTGGCTCATGGTGAGCAACAGCATGACGGTGCCGCCTGCCAGCAGCAAGGTCGCCTTGATGATCTGCACCCAGCTGGTTGCAATCATGCCGCCGAACATGACATAAACCACCATCAGCGCGCCCACAATGAACACCGCGTATTTGTAGTCCAGCCCGAACAGCAGTTGGATCAACTGCCCTGCTCCGACGACCTGCACAATCATATAGAACAGCACGACCGTCAGCGAACCCAGCGCAGTCAGGATGCGCATACGCGTTTCATCCAGGCGGTAGGAAATAATATCCGCCACGGTAAAGCGCCCCAGATTGCGCAGGCGCTCGGCCAGCAGAAACAACACGATAGGCCAGCCGATGAAAAATCCGACCGCAAACGGCAGTGCATCATAGCCGCGGAAATAGGCAATACTGGAAATGCCCAGCAAGGTTGCGGCCGACATATAGTCCCCGGCAATGGCCAGGCCATTCTGGAAACCGGATAGCCCGCCCCCCGCCGTATAGAAATCCGATGCGCTGCTGGTGCGGCGCGCCGCCCACCAAGTAATCAGCAAGGTGACCCCAACAAAAGCCAGAAAGATCGCAATGGCCGAAGCATTTGGGCCCGTGCCGCCAGGCGCCGCCATGGCGCTGGCCGGGAGCAACATGGCCGGCAAAGCGGCGCCCTGCATCCATTGAACCGGTTTCATTGCGCGGACTCCTGCAGGATTTCCTGGCTCAGGCGGTCGAACCGGGTATTGGCGAACCAGGCATAAACGCCCGTCGCCAACCAGGCCATGACGATAATGGCGGCGCCCAGCAGGCCGCCTACACTCAGCAGCGTGCCTTCGTAAAGCGGCACGGCCAGCCAATGCGGCCGCAAGATGCCCGCCATCAGATAACAAAAAAAGCTGCCCAGAACCAGCAGCGTCAATGACCATGCCAGCCGCTGGCGGCTGCGGACCAACTGGCCGAGCTTGGGGTTGCGGTAAATCCGCAATTGTTGTTGATTCAAGGTTTGTCTCCTTCCCGCTTCTGCGGGTTGTTATGGAATGGCACAGCAAAAAACCTGTCAGTCACGCAGGAAATCCAGCACCAGGCGGTTGAACCGCCAGGCATGCTCCCACTGAGCCCAATGGCCGCATTGATTGAAAATATGCAATTCTGATTGCGCGATGCCAGCGACCAGGCGCAATCCAGTATCCAGCGGCACGAAGCGGTCGTTGCGTCCCCACACAATCAGGGTGCGTGAGCGTATTTCCGCCAGGCGTGAACCGAAATCCGGGAACTGGCGGGGGTTGGCATCGAGACTGGCCACAAAGTTTTCAAGGTGGTCGCGCCGCTGCAGCATGTTGTCCAGCCGCTGCTGAAACAGTTCTTCGGTCAGGTCACTGGGATCGAATACAAACACCGCCATCATTTTTTTGAGGTTATCCAGGGTTGGTTCGCGGTACAGGCCCTGCAACAGCTTGATCCCCTCGGCGGGCATGGGCACAAAGGAACTGATGCCGCCCGTGCCTCCGCCCATCAGCACCAGCTTGCCGACACGCTGCGGTTGTTGCAGCGCCAGCGCCACAGCGCTATGCCCGCCCATGGAATTTCCCAGAATGTGCACCTGTTCCAGGCCCAGCGATTCCAGCAAACGGTCCAGCACCCGGGCATTGAGGTCTGAACGCGAGCCCGTACAGACCACGGAATCGCTTTTGCCCCAGCCTGGGCAATCCATCAGAATGACGCGATAGCCTGCCAACACCAGCGGGCTGATATTCCGGCTGAAATTGGCCCAGCCGGTCGCCCTGGCCCCGAGCCGTGCAGCATGACCACGGTCTCTCCGCCCTGGCCGATATCGTTGTAGTGAATCTGCAGCGCATTGCCCTCGTCCTGAATGCGTGCAAAACGGCTGCTGGATGCTTCGGTATAGCTGGTAGAAGAAGCCATCATGGTCGGTACTCCTTATCAGTGAAGAATGACGGGCCAGGTGTTCAGCCGGCCAGCGAACGCGCGCTCATGGCGCCAAATCCGGCAATCCATTCGGGAATCGGCCGGTAGTAGGAATCCAGCACTTCATAGTTGCCATAGGCCGACAGCGCCGCAAACGCCGCCGCCCAGGTCTTCACTTCATGAGCGGATTTCCCGGCAATGCGCGACACTTCCGCATTGCTGCAACGATCCAGCTCCGCCACACGGCCTTGCGCCAGCGTGGCCATGAAGGCGCGGTCCCAGGCGGGATTGAGCGGGTGCAGGCTGTTCTGGTCTTCCACGAACCGCAGCGCGGCCTGAATTACGCGCTGCTGGCGCGCCTCGCGCTCTTCAGGCGGCAGATGGCGGCCGCTGCCCAGCAGACGGTCACGGATATGCGCATCCGCTGTCGCCAGCTCCGGCACCGGAGGCTGATGCGACAAGCCGCCGGAACCGATGAAGAGCACGCGCTTTCCGGTCTGGCTGGCAAAACGCCCGATGGCCTGGCCCAGCGCGCGCGCTCGGGAAAAAGTCGGCAAAGGCGCCGCTACCGCATTGATAAACACGGGAATCACCGGGCGCGCATCTATGGCACCCAGCAGATAATCCAGCGGCTGCGAAAAGCCGTGATCCACCTGCATGGCATAGGACATGGCCACATCCACGCCCGTCTCCAGCACCGCCTGCGCGCAGTCACGCGCCAAGGCCTGCGGCACATCGAAGGGTCCAGCAGGCGAGCCAAAATCTCCAATTGCATGCGCTTGCATGCCTATGCAGAACGGCGGCATGGCGTCGTAGAAAAAGCCATTGAAGTGATCCGGTGAAAACAGCACGACCAATTCCGGATCAAAGGCCGCGATGGCCTCCCGCGCCCTGGCAATGGCGCGATGAACCTCATCCAGCACGTCGGGCGCCGGATCCACATGCCCGACCAGCGGCGTATGCGACAGGCATTGCAATCTTGCTTGCATGATAGGAATGTCTCTCTTCCAAGGGTTGTTTATCGTTATGAAAAACTTGAGGGCTACTGCGCTAGCGTCAGCCTTGCCCAGCGCCAGCCCGTTCCCCCTTGCTGGCCAGGCACCAGGCAAGCGCCGGTGACGGCAGCCTCCAGGCCGCGGCATGGCGTCATGCAGCGTGTGTCAACATGGAGGTGCCGCGCTCGGCCACCCTTCTCAGGACAAGCAAAAAGCCGCCGTTGAAAGGCAAGGGAAAGGCAGAGCCAGCGGACAGGCGGTTGGCCATACGGCCTTTGCAATACGGCCTGCGAAATGGCTTACGGTGTTGCCTGCGTGCCATCAGCGGTGGCCTGCATGCGGTCTGCCAGTCATTTACAAGTGGTTTGCAAATGGATACACGAGGTTTGTCTGGGCCCGGCATCAAGCCCGGGATATGCCCATGCATCCCCGCGCCGCCCGCCCGTGGCTCACACGCTGCTCCCCGCTCGCCGCCCCTCGCGCTATTGGCGCAGGCTCTCCACGCTATGCCGGTAGGGCGCGGCTCAGGTTGCGCAAACTCTGCTGGGTATCGGCCAGCACGGCCGGTTCGATGCAGGCGCGCCGGGCAATCAACTCTTTTGCGCCGCGCATCTCCCGGCCCTGATTGACGGTGATGGCCGCCACCAATTCCGCGCCGGACAGCCCGAGCAGCAGGCATGGCCCGGCCCCCAGCGCCCCCCGTACGATCCAGCGGTCAGCGCTCATATCACCCGCCAGCTGGATGTTGAGGCCGCATTGGTCTGTCCAGTACCAGGGCACGATGTTCTGCGCCAAGGGCAGGCCCAATATGTCTCGCGCGGCCAATTCGGCCTGCCAGTTGGCGTTTTCCCAGGTTTCCCGGCGCACGGGCGGCAAACCAGGTGCTGCCTGGCAGGCAGCCACATCACCCACCGCATAAACATCAGGGTGGGAGGTTCTGCACTGCGCATCCGTCAGAATGCCGTTATCCACCGCCAGTCCAGCCGCTTGCGCCAGCCCGGTATTCGGTACCACGCCGATGCCATACACCACGGCATCACCTTCCAGGCAAGTCCCATCAGAGAGCGTCAAGGCCAGGCCTGTGGCCGTGCGTGCTGCCGCCACCACGCTGCTGCGCATATACAAGGCTACGCCGCGCTCACGATGCGTGGCGCACAGGAACTCGGCCAGCAGCCTGGGGGTTGCACGCATCATCGGCAATTCGGCTGACTCCACCACCGCAACCCTCAGGCCCAGATCGACGGCTGTCGATGCCAATTCCAGCCCAATGACCCCCGCCCCTACCAGTATCAAGCGGCGGCCAGCCTGCAGCACGCCCTGCAAGGCTGCCGCATCGTCCAGTGTGCGCAAGGTATGCACCCCCGCGCCCAGCGCATCCAGCATGGGCAGGCGCCGTGCGCTTGCCCCGGTAGCCAGTACCAGCCTGGTGTAAGGCAGCGCCTCCCCATCTGCCAGCGTCACAGTGCGCGCCTGGAGATCTATCTCCGCCACGGCCACGCCCAGCCGCAGCGTAATGTCATGCTGCTGATAGAAATCATCAGGATGGATGGCACAGCGCGTCTGCGCAGGCTGCAACAGCATGTCCTTGGAAAGCGGCGGACGCTCGTACGGCACATGCGCCTCGTCACCGATCAGCGTAATGCGCCCGGTCTCGCCCAGCTGGCGTAATTGCGCGGCGGTCATGGCGCCAGCCTGGCCCGCGCCAATAATAATGATGCCTGTATTGCTCATGGCGTCTGTCTCCTCTCCATATTTTTCTTTTGTTTGATCCGGCCCCTGAGGGCATCGGTTACCACCATGCGTGCCAGCCCCGTGCCAACCGAATGCCACGGGTCCCGGGAATTGCGCCTGCTACAGATTGAGACCGCCAGCCACATGGCGGATGCCCCGGATGCCCAGGCCGGCATCCGCCTGTATCGTCACGCCGCTCAGCACCCGGTTATTGGCGCGGGATGCCAGCAAGACATACGGGCCGGTAAAGTCTTCGGCCTGCGGGAAAAATTGCAGCGGCAGGATGGAAGCAATGGCCTCAGGCGTGCGTGAATCCATAACCCGCTGGGCCTGCTGCCCCAGCGCTGCCGGGCCGCGCAAATCACTGGCCATGCCACAGGGGCCGACGCCATTGACGCGCACCTTGGGCGCCAATTCGAAAGCCAGCTGGCGGATCAGGCCTACCGCCGCATGCTTGCTCGCGGTATAAAGCGGCCCGCCCCCTTCCGGGTAAAAAGCCGAATTGGACAGTGTGAAGATCATGCTGCCGCCAGACGCCAGCAATGCCGGCGCTGCCGCCTTGGCCCCCAGCATGTAGCCCTTCAGGTTGACGGCAAACAGCTCATCGAAGCCCTGCTCCAGCTGCGCGCCCGTCATGGCCATCAGGCTCAGGCCGTGATCCCAGACAGCCGCATTCCCCACGAAACAATCCAGCTGCCCCCAATGCGCCAGTGCCGCATCCACCGCCCGCTGATTATCTGCAAGCCGGCAGACATTGCCCTGTACCGCCAGCACCGACGCGCCGAAACGCGCTTGCAGGCCCGCAATTTTTTCCGCATTCAGTTCCAGCACGGTGACGCGCGCGCCTTCATCCAGAAAACGCTGCACCAGGGCCAAGCCCAAACCCGAACCGCCGCCAGTGACCAGAATGGATTCATCATTCAGCCAGCCCATCATGCTGTCTCCGGAATATCGACATAGATCGTGCCGGCTTCCACGATCACGGGGTAGGTCATCAAAGGCTCCGTGGCCGGCTGACACAGCGCAGCACCGGTTTTCAGGCAAAAACGCGCGGCATGCAAAGGGCATTCCACGGTGCCATCCTCTTCGACATAACCTTCCGACATGGACGCGTTGCCATGGCTGCAACGGTCAGTCACGGCATACAGCTCACCGGCAGAGCGAATGACGGCAATCGCGCTCACAGGCGAATCTATCTTGACCGCCTCACCATCCGGCAAGTCGTTGTCAGGACAAACGGCAATACGTGGCATGAATCAATCTCGTCTTGAAAAAATTGTGGGATGGCCTTGGCCTGCTTGCCTGTTGGCCGGCCGCTCTATTGACCGGTCGCCCAATTGGCCTGGCTTCCCTGTTCAGCCCGCCGCCGCCACGGCGCCAGCGGGCTGCCCCATTCCGGCGGCCAGCCGCTCAGAACAGAACGCTGAGGTTATGGGATGTCATCACCACTTGATCCAGGGTGATATGGCGGCGGCACAACAGCCAGCCCGAAGCGTTATCGGCACGCCGCAGGCGGTCCTGCCGCATGCCGGCATAGAACACTTCGTCCCGCTCTTTCTGCGCCCGGTAGAGTATGAAGTTCTGCCGCACTTCATACTCACCCGGCAGCGCCGACTCGCGCACCCGCAAATTGGTAATCAGGTGACGCGTGCGCGACGGCGGCTCCTCCGCCCAGGCCATGCCGGTTTCCAGGCGGGCAATCCGGCGTTCCAGCTGAAACTTGCTGTCGTTGAATACCCAGGTGGTCGGCGGCTGGACGCTGCGGCGGCGGTCGCGCGTCTGGGCATTGACGGTCGTCCGCATGGTGTATTCGATATCTTCGGCCAACAGATCCAGCCAATCGCGAAACGCCCAGTCATCCAGCAATTCCGCTTCGAGGTACAGGAATTGGCCCAGTTCATGATGCAATTCCAGCGAGGCCACTTTGCCTGGCTCCAGGATGTCCACGGCTGCGCTCATTTCACCAGCTCCTCGGTGTATTGACGGGTACGCTCCTGCACTTCCTCCCAGGTCTCCGACAGCAGCAAGTCCGCCCAACGGCGGTACATGCCACGCGCAGCCGTTTCCGAGAAAATGTAGTTCGTCACCCCGGGAATGCCATCCTCCCGCAGGCGCTCGCGGCCCAGGCCCATTTCCATGCACAGCTTGCTATTGCGCGCCCGCTTGCCGCGTAAGACTTTCTGCACTTCGACCCAGTTTTCGGAGTCATCCTGCTCCAGAAAACCGGCAGGGCCAAACGCGCGGGTCGCGCTGCGCTCGAATGCTGCCTTCACCTCTTCCGGCGCAGCCTTGTCGGCAATACAGAAAGCCCAGACTTCCACCTGGTTCGGGCCGCGCGGATGCCAAACCCGCAAGGTCGCCGTTCCGTTCAGCCAGGACAGCGTCGGGAACATATTGTTGTGGCCCGCCAGGCGCAACGCACGCACTTCGCCCAGGCGCGCCAGCGCTTCGGGGTAGGTATCGCGGAAATATTGCGACACTTCGCCATCGACCCAGACATTCGCATCCGGCTGTTCAGTGAAGAAAAAGCCGCAGCCATGCCCGTCCTGGCCGAACTGCACCGCATCCTTGGCAGTTTCCCATACCGGTCGTGCCGTTTGGCCGGCCCCCAAGGCTTTGTCTGCCTCGCTTTTGGCGCCTAGCACCTGAACCGCAGAAGCATGGCTGAAGAGCGCGTGATACTGATCGCTGGCAAATTGCTCTGCCGGAAATTTCCAATTGCAGTCAATCACCCACTTATGCGGGCCGCCGATGATTTCCGTGCCGCCTTCGCGGCGATCCAGCACACCATCCAGATACCAGGCGATATCCCCCATGTACTCCCGCAGGCCCGGTGCACTGGCATCCCAGTTACCAAAGATCAGACCCTTGTAGATCTCGATCCGGGTCACTTCCTGCAAGCCCCATTTTTCCTTGCACAAGCCGTGCGGATAGGCGCGAGGCTCCAGCGGGACTTCCACCAGCGCGCCATCCACGCCGTAAGACCAGCCGTGATACGGACAGGTGAACGCACGGGTATTGCCGGAATCTGCGAAACTCACCCGCATGGAACGGTGGCGGCACTGATTCAGAAAGGCCTTGATGGAACCGTCCTTCTGACGCACCACCACAATCGGATCTTCACCCATATAGGTATTGAAGAAATCCCCAGCCTTGGGAATCTGACTTTCATGCGCCAGAAAGAGCCAGCAGCGCCCGAAAACCCTCTCCAATTCCAGTTCATAAATATCGGGATCGGTATAGATGGACGGGGTCACGCGGCCGTTCTGCGCATCCACCAAAGCCTCTAAATCCCGCAGCGTGCTAATGGACATGCTGTGTCTCCTTGTTCTGCATGGTTGCCAGTGCTGATCTGTGCAGCACTTGAGGCCGAATTGTCAGCAATGCCATCCGCTCTGTAAAATAGTTGTTTCATCTCTATTAAGACGTACAACCTATTAATACAGCCATGGAACTAAGACATCTAAGATATTTCATTGCCGTGGCTGAGGAATTGAATTTCACTCGTGCCGCGCAACGGCTGCACACCTCGCAACCTTCCCTGAGCCAGCAGATCATTCATCTGGAAGAGGAAATCGGCTTTCCCTTGCTGGAACGCACCAAACGGCGCGTGGAGTTGACGGAAGTCGGCAAGGTATTTCTTACCGAAGCCCGGCAAGCCCTGATGCAGGTTGACAATGCTGTCACCCGTGCGCGCCGCGCCGGGCGGCACACGGAACAAACCTTAAAGATCTGTTTTGTGCCTTCGGCAGAGATCCGTATTTTTCCGTCCATCCTGCCCGAGCTGCGCATGCATTACCCGACCTTGAACATCAGCCTGCACAGCCTGATCAACGACGAACAGGAACCGGCGCTGCTGCGCGGCGATATTGACGTCGCCTTTCTGCGCCCGCCCCTGAAATCGGCCGAGCTGACCACGCACCTGGTCTATACCGAACCCCTGCAGGTATTTCTGCCAGCCAGCCATCCTCTATCGGCCATGCGCCGCATCACGCCGCAAATGCTGGACGGCGAGCCGCGCATCGCCTCAGATCCGGCCTTTACCAAACCGCTCTTTGACCTGGTCGAAACCTATCTGGAACGCCACGGCGTCCGCAGCCCCATTGTTCAGCAGGCCTCGAACATCCTGCTCAACGTCAACTTGGTGGGCGCAGGTATCGGCTATGCTTTGCTGCCTGCCTATGCCGCCACCATGGCCGGCCATTCGGTCTGTGTGCGCCAGTTCGAAAGCCATGCCCCGGAAATCGACCTCATCATGGCCTACCGGGCTAATGACCCCTCGCCGCTGCTGCCGACCTTGCGCCAGCTGGTCTGCCCGGATAACGGCAATGACCGTTTTCTCGTTCCCCCGCAAGGCAGCGCCGGCACCACAGACCTCACCGCCTTGCCGCAAGGCGCCCGGCCGTCTTGCAATTGACACATGCGCAACATGCGCAAGCACTAGAATCGCGCCAGGCTGCCTTGCTGCCCCGCGCCCTTCCCTGAACGCCTGCCAATCACGGACCCCATGAACGCGATTCACAACATTAATCTGCCTTCCCTGCTCGATACCCTCATCAGCCTGAGCGCCGCCTTCATCCTGGGCAGCATCATCGGCATCGAACGCCAATACCGGCAGCGCACCGCCGGCCTGCGCACCAATGTCCTGGTCGCTGTCGGCGCAGCGCTTTTTGTCGATATCGCCTTTCGTTTGCATGACTCCGATGGCGCCGTGCGGGTCATTGCCTATGTGGTTTCTGGCGTGGGCTTTCTGGGCGCGGGCGTCATCATGCGCGAAGAAGGCAATGTGCGCGGCCTCAATACCGCCGCTACGCTCTGGGGTTCCGCAGCCGTCGGCGCCGCGGCAGGTTCCGATCTATTGATCGAAGCCATTCTGGGCACGGTATTCGTCCTGGCGGCCAACACCCTGCTGCGCCCGGTGGTCGATTCCATCAACCGCCAGCCGCTGGATACCGAATCCGTGGAAGTCACCCATTCGCTGCAACTCATTGTCGATCGCGCGCATCAGAAACTGGTGATGCAGCATCTCAAAGATGAGCTGGCGCGCTGCAATTTCCCGAAACAGGAACTGGAGATAGAGCCCTTTGGCCAGGACGAAGTAAAAATCGAGGCCACGCTGGCATCCACTTCGGTAGATGGCAAAGTGCTCGATTCCCTGGTGCATCACCTGGCCGCTGTGCATGGCGTGCGCCAGGCATTCTGGAGCCCCAGCACCCGGGAATAAGGCAGGCTTATGGCCGCGGCCGCCAAATCATGGCGGCTTGCTTTTTTATCCGGCCAGCCGCCCGGCCACAAAACCTGGCTTTTTGTTCGCGGCGGGCGGGCATGGCAACTGCTGCAATGTTTCTTTATTCCAGCCCGGCATGGCGCTACAAATGTATTGCCACCGTATTGCCACCAGCCGCCCGCTATTTCCTCAAATATAACCGGCGACTTCGCGCAAACTATTCTTGCGCACCGTACTGGGCGTGGCGCCATAAAAACGGCGGAAAATCTTGCCAAAATAAACAGGATCAGAAAACCCGCAATTCCAGCAGATTTCAGAAATACTGTGATGCATGAATTCGACGCTGGTCAGCATTTCCCAAGCCCGCCGGATTCTCCTGTCACGGACAAAAGAAACGAATGTCACGCCATCACCATATTTGGAAAAAAGATTCTGAATATAGCGTGAGGAAATACCAAACTGATTCGCCACGAAATCCGACGACATATCCGGATTGGCGTAATTATCCGAAATCCAGTGGCACAGGCGCTGGAACAGCACCTCGCCCTTGCTGCGCAAGGCCTCCTGGGCGTCATGTTCCTGCCCCTGGACACCGCGCGCCTCGGCGCCGCCCAGCAAGGCGCGCCGCAGCAATGCCATGATGTGCTGTTCCAGCATCAGCCAGGCCGATTCGTCTCCCACTGTCTGTACCAGCAAAGGCAGATCCAGACTGTCGATATAGGACGACAGCACCTTGCCCCAGCCGGTCTTCAAACGCACCTTGCCCGCTTGGCGCTTCAGCAGCATCCGGTCATAGGTCATCAGGCTCTGGCTGGGCAGCACCAGCATGCAGCCGCGGAAATCATGAAACCCGGTGGCATCCACATCGCCGCGGCGCATCAGCACCAGTTCGGCATTGGGAATCACCACAAAATCCTCACGACTCATCATGCTCCACTTGGAGCGAGTCAGGAATAACAGCCAGCTATCCTCAGGCTCGTCGCGCAAAGGAAAATCACTGGGTTCGTATTTTTTTATCCGCCAGCCGGAATCATCGTGCTCGCTGGCAGACACCGGCACCAGTGAGGAAAAAGGCGCAGATAGCAATATCTGGAATAGCCGTTCCTGAACCGTGAATCCGAAAACACAATCCAGAGTATCCTGCCCGGCATTCCACGCATTCACTGCAATTGAAGGGTTTAATGGCATGGCCTGAGAGTGCTTTATCCTGATTAGAAAAACCAATCGCGCCACAAGCCATCACAACAATGAGCGCTGATCCTGATTAGCCATGAAGGATGGGACATCCCTCAAAAAACATATTAGGAATTTTGTCACTAAAGACCGTCTTAATGCGCACTGAAATTTTATAAAGTGTCAAAACATCTACAATTCCCCATAAAGCTCACAAATTTTTGAACTTTACGGAAGCTGGCATGCCTATTCTTCCTTCCGAGCGCGCGGCAGCGGCACTTTCCCGGCCCGCTCAGTGCCGCTTTCAAACACATCGCCATATGCCGCAGATATCCTGAAAAACCCTCATGCAAAACATCATGAAAAGTATAGAAATACACAGACACAAATAGCATTTCTTTTAAATTTCGCAAGAAGATGAGGGCAAAGATTCAAGAATGAAGAAAAGTCTGATATGTTTACGGTTGTTAAATGTGCTACGGGAGATCTGCCATGTATCAGCACCGTGACAATAGCTCGCAAGATTTTTGGGCATGGACTTCTATCGAGCAGGAGCTCATAGAGTACCAACAGAAAGTCTACGGCAATAGTTCTCAGCTACAGACAACAATCCGCAAGCCAATCATTAAAGCTGCGTCAGAGCCGCATCCAACAATAAAACGATATATTGTCACACCGTAGAATGCAGTTGTCCCGATGGTGTTTCATGGATAAAACTCAGGGCAGCCAAATCGCCCTGAGTGAATACCTTATATAAATGACTTAGTTACTTTCAGAACTAGGTCTGCCCCCTCTTCCCCCTGCCCAACCCCAGCAAAAACGGCTACCCTTGACAGGCAGCCTTGAGCACGTTAATATTTAAAGCTTCACGACGATGACGACCCAGCCCAACCGGCGCTAAGCCAGGTTTCAGTAAGCGGTCTATCGTGGCGATGAAATGGCGCAATGGCAGAGTGGTTATGCAGCGGATTGCAAATCCGTGTACGTCGGTTCGATTCCGGCTTGCGCCTCCAGACATATCAAGGGCTTACGCAATCAGCGTAGGCCTTTTTTGTTTGGGGGTGTGGGGAATTTCAGCCTTCCTGCGTGACAGATGCCGGCCAAGCGCCGAATATGGTCAGAATAGGTGCCCGATAGTTCAGGATAGGGCCAGCGCAAGCAGCGGGCGCCTGGCGCCCGCTGCCTAGACTTGTTTACCAGAGCAGGTAGAACAGCAGCACCGCCGCCACGATGATGGCGGCCCCCAGGCCGGCAATGTTCAGCCAGGCGCCCGCCTTTTGGCCAGTGGCCGCCGCTTCGACAGAGGCCTGCGCCATTTGCGCTTCCAGTTCATTATCGTAAGCCAGCATGAATTCCTGCTCCCGGCCCGGAAAGTCATTGGCCGCCGCCTGCGCCTCGGCCCGCAGCTCTTGCGCGCGGCGCGAGGGAGAGACTGCTGCTGCCTGGATTTCCACCTGGGCTTCCGCAGCATGCAGACGGGCCAGTTCGATTGCAGTATGTTTGACTTCAGCCATCGCCCATCTCCTGAGGTTGGATGCTTTCATCATACCCGAGATGCCCCTCAGTGCCTCCTCAGCGCCCCTTCGTGCCTCGTTACCACCCTCCTGCCACCCCAGCCGCTACAGCTGGCAGCCCGCTTATTGCGCGGCGCCTGGCGGCAGAAGCTGCAGGCCGGTGCGCCTGACGAATTCTTCGTAGCTGATGGGCGCCCCCGCCTTGGTATCGGCCCGGTTCGCCTGCCAATGCACCCAGGCGCGCCCGGTACTGGCGTCATAGACGAGCTTGTAGAGATGGCTGGGCACAGCGACCCGGCCCGCCCCGATGACGGCAGGGTCAGTGTCAAACACTGGGCCGGTAAAGATATAGACATCGCCACGCGCGCGCTGCACGTATTTGCGTGTGTCCTGCTCGATGCGGCTCCAGGCCCCGCCGTTGTGAATTTGATTTTGGGGCACCATGTTGGCGAGCGAAAAGCTTTGCGCCATGGCATCTGCCGTATGCATGTCTCCCGCCGGCGCCATATGGCCGCGCGAGTAGCCCGAACCGCGGTAATCCTGAAGCCTGGATCTGTCTGCCGCCGGCAAGCGGCCTTCTTCGTAGAATTTGTTGGTGCGGCCTATGCCCTGGCCTTGCTGCAACATTTGCCGATTCAAGCGCTGCGCGACAAAGACCGGTGTTTTCCACTGCCCGCCATGCAGAATGGCAAAGGCGCTGAAACATAATTCCCGCAGTCTGGGCTGATCCGGCACAACTGGCGGCTGGCCGCCAGGGAAGAATTGCGGGCAATTGGCAAAGGCAGTCTGGATACTGTCGTGCCCCGGCCGCGCCTGCGGCGCATCGCCCTGCCATTCCAGGCGGGAGACCAGGGCCTCCAGGGATAAATCAGGCCGGAACTCGGGATGCAACGCACAGCTGGCAGCCAGAAACGAGGCCAGCGCAGAAGCGCCGCACGCCCTGATGAAACGCCCGACCCGCCCACTGCCCGATCGCGTGCTGCCACGATGACGGCTTGTTTTGCTTGCTGCTGTTTTCTTGCGTGATGCGGGTTTCTTTTTGATGCTCATACTGCCAATTTCGATATGCTGCGAGCGAGCCCGCCACGGCGGTAACTCCCCATGGGCATTGTAGCCTTTTTGGCTTGCCCTACCCGCCGCCCCACAACAGCAATACCCAGCAATACCCATCAATACTTAAGCACGCTTTACTGCCGCTTTGCCGCGCCAGGCCGCCAGACGCCTGCCGGCACTTAGTGCCATAATTCCCCTGCCGCATCCGCTGCGGCACTTTTTTCCATTTTCTTAGTGCGTCATGAAAAAAACTCTTCCCATGCTGCTCGCTATCGCAGCCGCCAGTTTATTGTCCGCTTGCGGCAAGGCAGATAGCATTCCCCAGGATACGCTGTGCGCTTATTCCACTGATGAGGAAGCCAAGGCATGCAAACCTGGGCAGCTGTCCTACTTCCAGCCCAGCAACTGGGGCAATCAACAATTGCCGCTGCAAGTGGCCGCGACGTATTGCGATTTCAACTATCAGGTTATGCACACCCAGGCGGGCGTGCTCTGCGTCTTTACCGATAAGCGCCTGCACTTGCTGAACCAGCAGCAATAAAAACAGGCCCGGCAAGCCTTCCCTGCCGGGAAGGCTGAACCGGACCTGTCATTCAGGCTTGCGTGCTGTGCATGCCCGCAGCGTGGCTGCGATCATGCCAGGCCGTCCCTGACTTAATCCCTGACTTAGTCTCTGATCAGGCCCTCTGCCAGTCCCTGCCTGATAATACCGGCAAGCGCTTGCAGCCCTGGTCTGAGTCCATCCCGGCCAGCTTGGTCAAGACCGGCGGGAAACGATCAAGTGTTTTTGACGCCTTTCTGCATCCAGGCAGCCAGCTGATGCGGCCGCAGGCTGTCGTAATCTTCGAACGGCTGGTGAATCCAGGGGTTGGTCGGCAAGCGCTGGACATAGTAATCCGGCGTCGCCTGCGCGCGCCCCTTCCACCACAGCACGGCCGTCCGCAACTCGGTAATGGCCGGGAATTGATGGCGCAGGTGTTCACGCACCCGGTTGAAGGTCAGACCGGTATCGACCATGTCGTCAACCAGCAGCACTTTGCCGTCCAGCGAGCCGCGCGTAATGGTAATGAACTGGGCAATATCCAGGTCTCCCTGCTGAGTGCCCGCCGCTTCCCGATAGCTGCTGGTCGCCAGAATGCCCAGCGGCACGTCATAAATGCGCGAGATGACATCCCCAACACGCACGCCGCCACGAGCCAGGCACAGAATCTTGTCGAACGCCCAGCCGGATTCGTACACCTTGAGGCTCAGGCTTTCGATCAGGCGGTTATATTCTTCCCAGCTGACCCACAGGTCGCTATCGGTGTTTTCAGGAAGGGCCATACTCATTACTCCATGCGAGTTCCAGACGGCCATCCAGGCGCCCGGCAACGTCAAAAAATGCCAGGCTAGCGCGATTTTTCCGGGCCGCAGCGAGTCCGCTGCCTCCCAGACATCCGCTGCCTGGCGATAAAAAAAACCGCAGCCTGATGGCTGCGGCAGAAATCATAACGCCAAGCGGCGTCCGCTGTCTTTTCGAATCAGCCACTTGAGCGTGTCAGTGGCCGAAAAACAGGGTTTAATCCTTGAACGGATGCTTCATCAGGATGGTTTCATTGCGGTCCGGCCCGGTCGATACCATTGCGATGGGCACACCGCAGACTTCCGCCATGCGCTCCAGGTAGCGGCGCGCATTCGCCGGCAGCGCATCATAGGATTGCACGCCAACGGTGGATTCCGTCCAGCCCGGCAGGGTTTCAAACACGGCTTCCGTGCGGGCCACCGCCGCGGCGCCGCTGGGCAGCACGTCAACGAACTTGCCATCCAGGTTGTAACCCACGCCGATCTTGATTTCTTTCAGGCCATCGAGCACGTCGAGCTTGGTAATGCACAAGCCGCTGATGCCATTGAGACGCACCGAGCGCTTCAGCGCGGCGCCATCGAACCAGCCGCAACGGCGCGGACGGCCCGTGACGGCGCCGAATTCCTTGCCCACCTTGGCCAGATAAGATCCGATGTCGTCATGCAGTTCCGTGGGGAACGGGCCGGAACCGACACGTGTGGCGTATGCCTTGGTGATACCCAGCACATAGGACAGCGCCTGCGGGCCGACGCCAGCGCCGGCAGAGGCCGCGCCAGCAATGCAATTGCTGCTGGTGACAAAGGGGTAAGTGCCGTGGTCCACATCCAGCAGCGCGCCTTGCGCACCTTCGAACAGCAGGTTCTGGCCGGCTTCGCGGGCTTCGAACAGCAGCGTCGAAACGTCTGCCACCATGGGCTTGATGATGGGCGCAAAGGCCAGCGCTTCGTCCAGCACCTTCTGGAATTCGACAGCCGTGCCACCCAGGTATTGCGTCAGCACGAAGTTATGGTAATCCAGCACTTCTTCCAGCTTGGCGGCGAATTGGGCTTCGTCGTACAGATCCTGCACACGCAGGGCGCGGCGGCCAACCTTGTCTTCATAGGCCGGGCCAATGCCGCGGCCGGTCGTGCCGATCTTGCCTTCGCCCTTGCGCGCTTCGCGGGCCTGATCCACAGCCACGTGGTACGGCAGGATCAGCGTGCAGGCCTCGGAAATTTTCAGGCGGGAACGCACATCCAGGCCAGCGGCTTCCAGCTCGGCCACTTCCGTCATCAGCGCCTGCGGCGACAGCACGACGCCATTGCCGATGTAGCAGGTCACGCCAGGATGCATGATGCCCGAGGGAATCAGGCGCAACACGGTTTTATTGCCGTTGATCCACAGCGTGTGGCCGGCATTGTGGCCGCCCTGGAAACGCACGACGCCCTGGGCCGATTCTGCCAGCCAGTCAACGATCTTGCCCTTGCCTTCATCACCCCACTGGGTGCCAATCACTACTACGTTCTTAGCCATGTCTGTATTCGAAAAAAGGAGATTCAAATCCGGAAAAGCCCTGGAACGGACGCCATGGCGGCCTCCGCTCTGGTCACATGCCGATATCAGGCACGTTCCAGCGACCGCAACTTCCAGGCGCCTTCGTGTTCGTAAAGTTCCCTGTCGCAGAAGAACTCATCCTGCTCATGCTCGTGGCCGGGCAGCATCTGCACCACGACTTCACCGTGGCTGCGCAGTTCCTGCACCACTTTTTCCAGGACAGGATCCGTGCTCCAGGGCGCCCGGATGGCCGGAGAGGCCTGGGCCGGCTGCAAACCGGCAGCCAGCTTGCGCAAATCCAGGCTGAAGCCGGTCGCCGGGCGCGCCCGCAAACCAGATTCCCCGACTTTGTCGTAACGGCCGCCACGCACAACTTCATCATGCCAGCCTTGCGCGTAAATCGCGAAAGTCACCCCGGAGTGATAGCCGTAGCCCCCCACTTCCGCCAGGTCGATGCTGATGCAGGGCACATCCAGCGCCTGCGCCATGGTTTGCAGCTGATCCAGCGCCGCCGCCACGCCAGGCAAGGCTGGCAGGCTGTGCCGCGCGCGGTCCAGCACTTCCAGGCCGCCATACAGGCTGGGCAGCCGTTCCAGCGCCGCCCAGGTAGCGGGCGCTACGCCTGCCGCAACTGCGGCCAACTCGCGCAACCCAGGAATATCCTTGTCGCGCAACAGGGTATAGACCGCTTCGGCATGCGGCTGAATGGCGGGATCGGCTTCCAGGATGGCCTGCGCCAGCCCGGGATGGTACAGATCCAGCCGGGCATCTTCGACGCCCGCCACGCGGGCGCTGGCGAAAGCCAGGCGCACGATTTCAAGGTCGGCTTCCACACCGGCATGACCATACAGTTCCGCGCCGATCTGCAGCAATTCGCGCTGCGACAGCAAACCAGCCGGCCGCGTATGCAGCACCGTGCCGCAATAGCACAAACGCGTCACGGCATCACGGTTCAGCAGGTGCGCGTCGATGCGCGTCACCTGACGCGTCATGTCGGCACGTATGCCCAGGGTGCGGCCGGACAGCTGGTCCACCAGCTTGAATGTACGCAGGCTCAAATCCCGCCCGGTACCCGACAACAGTGAATCTATGTATTCGACCAGCGGCGGCGCCACCAGCTCATAGCCATAAACCCGGTAGAGATCCAGCAACTTGCGGCGCAGCTCTTCGATACGTCGTGCTTCTGCCGGCAATGTGTCGGCAATCCCTTCCGGAAGCAACCAATCGCCCATCATGATATTTCAGCAATTCCCAAAACTGGATACGCTTGCGCAAAATGCGCGGGCAAACAAAAAGCGGCTTGGGGCGTAAGCCCGGCAAGCCGCCTAGGAGTAACGCAAGGGTCTGTTCCAGACAGACTTCCTGCAATTAGCTTACGGGTTATTGTAAACCCTTTGCCAATTTACTCAAACCTTCGCCAGAAGGCTTGGGCCACCCGATTGGACTGCCCGATTGCGCCGCCCTGACGCGCACAGGCTGGCAGCCGCTTGGCCGGGCCGCCAGCCTCGCGCCGGCTGCCCTTAGCCGATTTCGCGGCCCTTGGTTTCAGGCAGCAGCAAGGCCGTTACCAGCACGACCGCATAAGCCGTTCCGGCGAAGATGCCAATTGCCATGCCCAGCCCCGTCGCCCCGGAGAGATAGCCCACCAGGCTGGGGAACAGCGCGCCCACCCCTCGGCCGAAGTTATAGGCGAACCCTTGTCCGGTCGCCCGCACATCCGACGGGAACAGCTCGGTCAGATAGGCCCCCATGCCGCTGAAAATTCCCGAAGCGGCAAAGCCCAGCGGGAAGCCCAGATACAGCATCTGTTCATTGCTCAGCTGGAATTGCGTATAGGCATACACGCTGATGCACGAAATCACGGCAAAGATCAGCAGATTGGCGCGGCGCCCCAGGCGATCCGTGAGATAAGCGCCCACGATATAGCCGATGAACGAGCCCACGATGATGACCATCAGATAACCGCCAGTGCCCACCACCGACAAGTGGCGCTCGCTCTTCAGGAACGTCGGCAGCCAGGTTGTCACGGCGTAATAGCCGCCCTGCACGCCAGTGCACAGAATCGCGCTCAGCACCGTGGTTTTGAGCAGCCCGGGCGAAAAGATTTTCCACGGCGAACTGCGCTCACCCCGGCTGGCCTGTTCTTTCTTGGTGCGCTCAAAGATTTCGGGTTCCGGCACATGGCGGCGGATATACAACACCAGCAGCGCCGGGATCACGCCGATCCAGAACAGCGAACGCCAGGCCCAGTCTTCCGGCAAGACACTGAAAGCCAGGGTATAAAGCAGCGCTGCCAAGCCCCAGCCAATGGCCCAGCCGCTCTGCACGGTACCAACGGCACGGCCGCGGTATTGCGTCCGCACGATTTCACCCATCAGCACCGAGCCTACGGCCCACTCGCCGCCAAAACCCAGGCCTTGCAGGGCGCGCAGCACAAAGACCTGCTCAAAATTCTGCGCAAAGCCGATCAGCACCGTGCACACGGAGAACCACAGAATCGTTGCCTGCAGCACCCGCACACGGCCATAACGGTCAGCCAGGATACCGGCAAGCCAGCCGCCCACTGCCGAGAACAGCAATGTGACCGTCCCGAGCATCCCGGCCTGGGTGCGGTCGATATTGAACAAGGTGATCAAGGTCGTAATAACGAAGGTGAACACCATGAAATCGAGCGCGTCCAGCGCCCAGCCGCCAAAGGCGGCGATAAAAGTTTTCCGTTCCTTGGGGGAAAGTTCCGAATACCAGCTCATCATCCTGTCTCCTATTTATGAATATCTGTATGCCGCTCTGCCGCCTGCCGCCATTCAGGCCGGCGTGGCAGGAAAGCCATAGAGACGCGCGGGGTTATCGACCAGAATGCGGCGGCGCGTCTGCGCATCCGGCGCCCACTGTGGCAACAGATTGAGCAATTTCCCGGTATCCGGCATTTGCTCGCGCGCCACGTGCGGCCAGTCACTGCCCCAGACCATGCGGTCCGGTGCCAGTTCGATCAGCGATTGCGCCAGCGGCGCAACATCGCGGAAAGTTTCAAAGTCGTCGCTGATGCGGTAAGCGCCCGACAATTTGACCCAGAAGCCATGATCCGCCACCAGGCTGCGCATAGCCTGGTAACCCGGCGCATCCAGCCCCATGGAAACCGGGGCATGCCCCATATGGTCGATCACGCCAGGCACAGGCAGGCGCGTCATGCGCGGCATCAGTTCCGGCAGATCACGCACGTCCATCAGGAACTGCATGTGCCAGCCCAGCGGCGCAATGCGCGCCGCCAGCCGTTCCATGGCATCAAACCCGATACCGCCGCCAAACAGCACATTGATGCGCAGGCCGCGCACGCCAGCCGCATGCATGGCTTCGAGTTCCTGGTCGCTGATGTCGGCATCCACCACGGCAATACCGCGCAGCCGCTGCGGATGACGCTGCAGCACTTCCAGCATATAGCGGTTATCCGTGCCATAAACACTGATTTGTATCAGCACGCCATAGCTCATGTGATTGCTGTCGAGCATCGCCAGGTATTTCTGCTCAGGCGCAGGCGGCGGCGTATAGCTGCGGTTGGCAACCATCGGGTAGGCATCGCTGGCGGCGACGACATGGGCATGGGTATCGACAGCGCCGGGCGGCACCTCGAAAGCCGGTGCTTCGAACTGCGCCAAAGGCGCCCGGCAGAGCGCTGCGGTTTCGGTTTGAGGGTGGCTAGACATAAGGGCCTCGCTAAGAACAGGGTCAGGAAAGGGTGCGCGGCACCAGGCACGCGGGAGTCAATTCATCGCAACGGTTAATGCCCAGCATGCCCATGTTGCGGCTGATTTCCTCGCGCAGCAAATCAATCGCATGGGCCACGCCTGCCTCGCCGGCAATCGCCGCGGCGTAGTTAAAGGGGCGCCCGACAAACACCATGCGAGCGCCCATGGCCAGCGCGACCATGACATCCGACCCGCGCCGGAAACCGCTATCGACCATGACCGGCAAATCCGGCACAGCCGCCACGACCGCCTGCAAAGAACGCAAGGGTGAAATGGCGCCATCCAGCTGGCGGCCACCGTGGTTGGAAACAATCACAGCATCAGCGCCATGTTCTTGGGCCAGGCGCGCATCCGCCGGATGCAAAATGCCCTTGATCACCAGATTGCCGTGCCACTGCCGCCGGATGTCTGCGAAATGGCGCCAGTTCAGGTGATCACGCGCGCTGAAATCGCGCAGGACAGTGGCAGACAGAATAGGCGCGCCACGCGTGGCAAATGAATTCTCGAAATGCGGCATGCCGTGACGCAGCAATGTCCGCAGAAAGGTGCCCAGCAACCACGATGGCCGCGTCAGGCCGTCCCAGGCCAGGCGCAGGCTGGGCTTGAGCGGCGTGGAAAAGCCGGCGCGGATATTGTTTTCCCGGTTGGCATTGACGGGAATATCCACCGTCACCACCAGCGTATCGCAACCCGTGCGCGCCACGCGGTCCAGCAAGGCGGCAATCCGTTCGCTATCACCCGGCAGATAGGCCTGAAACCAGGTGCCGGGCACCTCTTCCATCACGGTTTCCAGCGGAATCACGGAGGTGCCGCTCAGCACGGCAGGAATATTCGCGGCGCGCGCGGCACGTGCTTGCACGATATCGCCACGGTAGGCCGTCAAGGCAGACAGCCCCATGGGCGCAATGCCGAACGGACTGTCGTAGGTACGGCCAAACAGCTCCACTTTCTGGCTGCGGTTCGATACATCCGTCAGAATGCGCGGCAGCAGACCATATTCCAGCAAGGCCTGCTGGTTATCACGCCCGGCGCGGCCATCTTCCACCGTGCCTGCCACATACTCGAACAGCGGCCGGGGCAAATGGCGCCGGGCCCGGTGTTCGAAATCCTGCAAGTTCAAAACACCGCGCAATTTGCGGCGCTCGCTGGCGTTCATAGAAGGAAGAGACATGGGTGCTGCGCCTTGAATACGACGATGAAGCGCATTCTAAAAATGGCTCTTTATTTGGTAAATTGAAATAAACACCAGCCGCAGCTTGAATAAAATCGAACAAAAAAAGACTGTCATACCCGATAATGGCGGCCATGCTGGCTGCGGCGCCCGGCATGCGCTGCGCTCCGCCATGCAAAACCCCGGCCCAGCCCGCGTCACCCTGGTGTTAACCCCTAGCCCGCAGCCGTCTCAGCGCCCTCAGTCTCTCTTCACGGACCGTCATGCCATGATGCCGCCGACCCTCAAACAGATCGAAGCCTTTTACCGGGCCGCCACCTGCGCCAATTTCGCCACGGCCGCCCAGCGCCTGCACCTTTCGCTCTCCTCTCTGTCAAAACGGATCAGCGAGCTGGAAAGCGCCCTGGGCGTGCAGCTATTCGATAGGCGCGGCAATCGCGCCACCCTCACCCATGACGGCCAGCGTCTGCTGCCTGTCGCCCTGGGCGCCCTGGATGCGGCGCAAGCCTTGCAGCAAGCGGCCAGCAGTCAGGGCAGCAGCCTGAGCGGCAGTTTCGAATTGGGCGCGGGGGAATTGTCAGCGCTGAGCTGGCTGCCGGACTTTGCCGCCCAGGCCCGCGCGCGCCACCCCGCGCTGCACTTGGCCTTGGATGTGGATATGGGCGCCCCGCTGGAGCAGCGGCTGGCGGCAGGAAAACTGGATTTGGCGGTGATCGCCGGGCGCTCTTCCCGCAGCGATATTCTGTCGCAGCCCATCGGCCGGGCAGACTTCGAATGGGTCGCCGCCCCCGCCCTGCTCGCGGGCCGCCGGCCGCGGCAGCGCGGGCTAGCCGCCTTGCTCCAGGAGATGCCGCTGATCACCCTGCCTGCTGGCGCAGGAACCACGCGCATCCTGGATGACTGGCTGATGGCGCAACACATCCCGCATGTCACGCGCCTCTCCTGTAATAACTGGACGGCTGTCGCGGGCATGCTGCGGCGCGGGCTGGGCGTGGGCTTTCTGCCCAGCGGCTGGGCGCTGCATGCAGACGATGCCCACCCGCTGGCGCGCCTGGACCATCCGCAGCCGCTGGCGCCGCTGCTGTATTCGGTGCAATGGCGCCGGGGCGATGACCGCCCGCTGGTGCAGGCAATGCGCGAATTACTGGCAGACTGCGTCGATTTTTCTTCGCCCAGGGAGCATCTCTGACCCCCAGGCGCGCGGCGCAGCCCGCCAGGCCGTATTTGGGATAGGTTTATTTGGGATAGGTATAGAACCCTTCACC